>CAJOFI010000219.1 GCA_905233595.1 uncultured Oscillospiraceae bacterium
GTCAAAGTGCTGCAGGCGCAGGCGCTCTTCGGGCACCCGGATGTGCTGCTGCTGGACGAGCCGACGAACAACCTCGACCTCGCGAGCGTCGTCTGGCTGGAGGACTTTCTGATGGACTACGAGGGCACGGTGCTGGTGGTGAGCCACGACCGCTATTTCCTCAACAACGTCTGCACCCATATCGTCGATATCGACTACGGCAAGATCAGGCTGTATGTCGGCAACTACGATTTCTGGTACGAATCCAGCCAGCTCATCCAGAAGCTCATCCGCGACCAGAACAAGAAAGCGGAGCAGAAGATCGCGGAACTGCAGACCTTCATCGCGCGCTTCTCGGCGAACAAGTCCAAGTCCCGGCAGGCGACCTCGCGCCGGAAGCTGCTGGACAAGATCACGGTGGAGGAGCTGCCCGCCTCGAACCGCCGCTACCCCTGGGTGGGCTTCAAGGCCGAGCGCGAGCCGGGCAAGGATCGCCTCTTCGTGACCGAGGTCTCCAAGACCGTGGACGGCGTGAAGCTTTTAAACAAGGTGAGCTTCATCGTCGGCAAGGAGGACAAGATCGCGATCCTCGGCAAGAACGAGCTTGCCGTCACGATGCTCTATAAGATCCTCATGGGCGAGGAGGAGCCGGACGAGGGCACGGTCAAGTGGGGCGCGTCCATCACGCCGAGCTACTTCCCCAAGGATCACAACAGCTATTTCGACGGCTTCGAGGGCGATCTCATTGAGTGGATGCGGCAGTTTTCCGAGGACAAGCGGGAGAGCTATCTGCGCACCTTCCTCGGGCGCATGCTCTTTTCGGGCGACGACGTGTACAAGCCGGCGAAGGTGCTCTCCGGCGGGGAGAAGGTGCGCTGCATGCTCTCGCGCATGATGCTCTCTGGCGCAAACTTCCTCGTGCTCGACCAGCCCACGAACCACCTCGACCTCGAATCCATCGCGGCGCTCAACAACGGGCTCGAGGCCTTCAAGTACAACATCCTCTTCTCCTGCCACGACCACCAGCTCACCCAGACCGTCGCCAACCGCATCATCGAGATCACCGACGACGGCGTGATCGACAGGCTCTGCACTTACGACGAGTATATGCACCTCACCGGTGGGAATGAAAGCTGAAAAATGAAGAATGAATAATTGTAACTGTTCAGTCCCCTTGATGGGGACTGAACAGTTAGAGGGACACTCGCGCTTATCGCAGCGGGCTTAGGCCCGCTTTGGTCGGCGCGAGGCCTCCTTCCGAGGCGAAAAAGCAGAGGCGTTCCCCCTCTGAACTCCCCCTAATTGCGGGGCGACTGAATAGTTACGAATAATTAATGAATAATTATGGTGTTCGCCTGCGGCGAACGGATTTATAATCATAAGGAGTATTCTCATGGAATCAAACACGAAAAAAGAAGCCTGGCGGGCGGTGAAGTTCACCTTTTTCTCGATCTCCGCGGGGCTGGTGGAAATCCTCTCCTTTACGCTGCTGACGGAGTTTTCCGGCTGGAGCTACTGGCCGTGCTATCTGATCGCGCTGGTTTTGTCAGTGCTGTGGAACTTCACGCTCAACCGTAAATTCACCTTTCAATCGGCGGCAAACGTCCCCGTGGCGATGCTGAAGGTCGCGCTCTACTACGCCGTCTTCACCCCGCTGACCACCGTGAGCGGCAACTACCTTGTCGAAACGCTGGGCTGGAACGACTATCTCGTGACAGGGCTCAACATGCTCCTGAACTTTGTCACCGAATTCCTCTACCAGCGCTTCGTCGTCTACGGCAAGAGTGTGGACACGGCCGAATAACAGTTTTCAGTTTTCAGAAGAAGCTGACTGAAAATTATATAGGCAAAACGGCTCTCCGCAGCAATGCGGAGAGCCGTTTTGCTTATCACGCCAGTGAGAACAGCTTAGGCTTCAGCTTGAATTTTACGCCGGAGACGAGCCCCATTGCGGCGAACATCGTCATCATGGACGAGCCGCCGTAGCTAAAGAAGGGCAGCGTGATGCCGATGACCGGGGTGGCGCCGATGCACATGCCGATGTTGATGATCGTCTGGAAGGTGACGGCGGAGGCTACGCCGAGGCAAATGAGCATATCGAAGGTGCGGCTCGACTTGAGCCCCACGCGCACGCAATGGATGACGATGATGCTCAGCAGCAGAATGACCACGATGCAGCCGATCATGCCCACCTCCTCGCCGATGGCGGCGAAGATGAAGTCGGTGTGCTTGCCGGTGAAGTTGGAGGCGCGGTGCCCCGGCTGCACGCCGGTGAGCCGCCCGGAGGCGAGGGTCTTGATGCTCTGGGCGGTCTGCCAGTTTTTGCCGTAGCCGTCGGGGTCGATGCTCGGGACGTAAGGCGCGAGCAGGCGCTCCCTCTGGTATTCCTTGAGTAAGTGGGTCCACAGCAGCGGCACTGCGGCGGCAAGCCCCGCAAAGCCGATCGCGAACCAGTACAGCCGCACGCCCAGCATGAAGAGCATGGACAGAAAGATGCAGAAGATGATGGAGGCCGAGCCGAGGTCGGAGGACACGACGAGGATCATGCCGAAGACGATGAGGAAGTGCCCCGCCATCTGCGCCACGGACCAGAAATTGTTCAGGTCGCGGTACTCCTTGAGCCAGGTCATCTGCTTGGCGGCGATGATGATGTAAATGACCTTGATGACCTCCGAGGGCTGAATGCCGATGCCTGCAAAGCGGATCCAGCTCTTGTTGCCGGTGTTGTCCTCCACGCCGAAGATGACCAGCGCCACCAGCAGCAGCACGTTGATGACGCTCAGAATGCGCCACTGCTCCCCGAGCAGGTCGGCGTCGAGCACCGTAAGCACCACGAAGGCCGCGATGCCCAGCCCCATGGAGAAGAGCTGCACGATGACGAGCTTGACGGGGTTCAGATCCGCGCCGGTCGCGGCCATGCCCGTCGCCGCCCGGTAGACCATCAGCGTACCGTAGAGCGCGCTGCCGACGCAGATGCAGAGCAGGAAGATATCCGCCCGCTCAAAAAAGAGCCTGATATAAGGTCTGGCACGTTTGAGAATGAGAAAAACCTCCTTTGCGGAGCGAGAAAACGCAACTTTTTTGTCTGCGGCCTATTTTAGCACAAACTTGGGCTTTACGCAACGGCACATTTGGTGGTATAATAAGCAAAGATGTAAACAATTTCTAAAATCAAAGGGAGAACCCATGGCAGAATTTATCAGCAGCAGCGAGGCGGAGACCGAGGAATTGGGCGCGCGCCTCGCAGGACGGCTCCCCGGCGGCAGCGTCGTGGCGATGTACGGGGAGCTCGGCGCGGGCAAGACCGCCTTCGTGCGCGGCATGGCGCGGGGGCTCGGGCTTGATTGCCGCGTCTCTGGGCAAGACCGATCTCATCCACTTCGATATGTACCGCATCTCGAGCGCCGACGAGCTTTTTGACATCGGCTGGGAGGACTATCTCAATCGCGGCGCGATCTGCGCCGTGGAGTGGAGCGAGAACGTGCGCGACGCCTTTTTCGGTGACGAGGTCACGGTGCGCATCGAGAAGCTGGGCGACACGGCGCGGAAAATCACGATCGAGGGGGTGGCGCTATGCTGATGCTCGCCTTTGAATCCTCCGCCCGTCCCGCCTCCGTGGCGCTGGTGAAGGACGGGCGCCTCATCTCCCAATACAGCCAGTGCAGCGCGCTCACGCACAGCAGGACGCTGCTTCCCATGGCGGAGGACCTGCTCAAGAACGCGGAGCTTTCGATCGCGGACGTAGATCTGTTCGCGGTGGCGCACGGTCCCGGCTCCTTCACCGGGGTGCGCATCGGCGTCTCCACGGTGAAGGGTCTCGCCTGGGCGTCCAACAAGCCCTGCGTCGGCGTCTCCACGCTGGAGGCGATGGCCTGGCACGGCGTCGCGGCAGGCGGTCTTATCTGCCCGGTGATGGACGCGCGGCGGCAGCGTCGTGGCGATGTACGGGGAGCTCGGCGCGGGCAAGACCGCCTTCGTGCGCGGCATGGCGCGGGGGCTCGGGCTTGATTGCCGCGTCTCCGGCGCGGCGATCACGGCGAAATATCTCGAGAGCGTCGGCGTCCCCTTCCGCATGGCGCCGGAAAACCTCGTCTGGCAGAGCGCCTGGGGCGTCGCCATGGCGGCGCAGGGCAAGACGCCCGCAACGGCGGACGAGCTTTTGCCCGTCTATCTGCGTCTCTCCCAGGCCGAGCGGGAGCGCCAGGAGAGGATGAACGGCGGCCGGTAGTCAAGTGGCCGGTAGCCAGTGAACAGCGAACAGCTTCGGTGTCGCTTGTTTCTTTACCTGTTTCTTTTGTGTAGTTCAATTTTTTTACGATAGAAGGAGAACAGAACCATGAGTAAAGTATGTGTATTTGACCATCCCCTGATCCAGCACAAGCTGTCCGTCCTGCGCGACGAGCGCACCAGCGTGAAGGTTTTCCGCGAGCTCATTTCCGAGATCGCCATGCTGATGTGCTTTGAGGCCACGCGTGACCTTCCCCTCGAGGAGATTGAAGTCAAGACCCCCGTCGCCGTCGCCAAGTGCCACCGCATCGCGGGCAAGAAGCTGGCGGTCGTCCCCATCCTCCGCGCCGGTCTCGGCATGGTGGACGGCATGGTCAGCATGATGCCCAACGTAAAGGTGGGTCACGTGGGTCTCTTCCGTGACCCGGAGACCCTGGAGCCCGTCAAGTATTACTACAAGATGCCCCCCGACATCCAGGAGCGCGACGTGATTGTGGTCGATCCGATGCTCGCGACCGGCGGCAGCGCCTCCGCGGCGATCACCTTCCTCAAGGAGACCGGCGTCAAGCACATCAAGCTCATGAGCATCATCGGCGCGCCCGAGGGCGTGAAGAAGATGCAGGAGGATCACCCCGACGTGGACATCTATGTCGCGGCGCTCGACGATCACCTCAACGAGCACGGCTACATCGTCCCCGGTCTCGGCGACGCCGGCGACCGTATCTTCGGCACCAAGTAAAAAAACGCGTTTTGAGGAGCTGTCGCCGCTTCGATCAATGATCGGCGCTACGGGTCAAAGTCCTCGCTTCGAGATAGTACCGCTTCTCCCTCGCCTTGCCCATGGAGAAGGTCTTGCGCGGGAGGGCGCCGAGGGTCTCGACGCCGGGGAAGAGCTCTTCCTTCTTCATCTTCGGCAGCAGGAAGCCTACGGCGTTTTCGCCCTTTGCCAGCGTGCGCAGGCTGTCCTCGCCGTGGATATAGTCGAGCCTGCCCGCGTTGTCTTTCAGATAAGCGTCCAGGAAGTCCTGCACCGCCGCGACCGCGAGACCGGGGACGTAGAGCGCGATCTCCCCTTCCCCGCTCACGAGCCGCACTTCCGCGCCGTCCGTGCCGGGGAAAGCCGCCTTTGCGCACTCTGCGAGCTTCCTTGCGTCGCAGTCTGTCACGACGCGGTGGATGGCCTCCCACTTCTGCGCGGCGCTGTGCAGATTCTCAAGCTCCACCAGCGCGTAGCGGCGCGGGTGCTCCGTAACGCCGGGGTGCTCCGCCTTGTACGCCTCCCAGCAGGCCCTGGCGCTTGCGAGGGAGTGGTTCCCGTCGCCGACGGCGAAGACCAGCTCGCGCCC
>CAJOFI010000220.1:0-1109 GCA_905233595.1 uncultured Oscillospiraceae bacterium
CGCTACCTCGCGAGGGGGTCGATCGCAAGCTCGCCGCTCTCCGCCTTCCTGAGCGGGGTCACCGGCCTTGACATGCAGGCGTAGCGCCACTCGTCACAGACGTGGTCCTCCATCGAGGTGTCCAGGTCTTCGGGGCAGCTTTTGGAAAACTGCATGAGCGGGACGGTGCGCAGGAAGGCGGCGCAGTTTTCAAAGACGTACATACGCGGGTAGCCCTGCTCGTCGAACTGCAGGCGGTAGTGGCACTGCATCCAGCCGGGGATGCGCTGGTTTTCCCCGGGCACGAAGCTGATGCCGTGGCGCATGGCGGTCTCGGCGACGCTCTCGCCGCGGCTCCCGTCCCAGATGGAGGGGTCGGCGACGCCCCCGATGCGCCGCCCCCGGAGCCAGGGGTGCTCGTTTTCGATGCGCCTGATCTCAGAAAACTGCTTTTCGGGGGTCCAGCGCATGCCCTCGTTGGGCGTGCCGGTGCAGCCGTAGAGCTCCAGGATGCGGTAGAGCACGCCGTCGTAATCCACGGCCCACCACGCGCAGGAGAAGGGGCGGCCGTAGCCGAAGTCGTAGCTGCGAAACACGCTCCAGCCGCGCTTGTCCCCGGCGGCGAGATCGAAGGGCGCGATGACGTGGGTGAAGCGCCGTTGCCGCCTGAGCTCCTCGGCGGAATCGGAAAAGCCCTGTCTCCGCGCCAATGGGAGGTCGGGCGCTGCCCGGAAGTCCTCGAAGAACTGCCCCTCGAAGATGTCCCAGCGGCCGTAAAGCCAGGCGTCGCGCAGCTTGGGTGGCAGGGCGCGCAGCTTGCGGACGTAGTCGGGGTCTGCGCGCATGAGGGCGCTGTTGTCGGTGACGAGCGCGGGGATGAAGCTGTAATCCTCGGGGCACTCGCCCTCGCGGAAGAGCCTGTCGATAAACAGGCGCTTGACCCAGCCGTGCCCCTCGCCGCCGGGGTTCATCGTGAAGTAGACGCGCTTGGGGAAGCTGTTGACGCCGCGCACGCAGGCGCGGAGCTTGTCCATCCGCTCCTCGGACTGCTGGGTCGCCTCGTCCACGAACAGCACGTCCACCTCAGTGCCCTGGAAGCGCTGGGCGTCGCCGTCGTTGTCGCAGTAGCG
>CAJOFI010000220.1:1141-6772 GCA_905233595.1 uncultured Oscillospiraceae bacterium
TGTCCTCGTCGTAGACGTGCAGCAGCTCGCAGAGCGGCAGGATGTGGTTTTCCTGCAACTCGGGATAGGTCTTTCGCACGATCATCACCTTGATCCCCGGGTACTTGAGGCAGAGCAGCGCGGCCTTGACCCGCACGGCCCAGCTCTTCCCGCCGCCCCGCGCCCCGCCGTAAGCGACGTAACGGTGCGTATCGCGCAAAAACAGCTTCTGCTTCTCATTCGGTTCCGGGATCACCAGCATCCCCATTCCCATCTCTGCTCTCCCAAACAATCCCACCCCTAACGGCTCTCTCCTAACCGTTATGCGCTAACTCCCAGGCGCTAATGCCTAAGCGCTAATGCCTATGCGCTAAACTCCTCCGCCTCGCCGACGAAGCAGACGGTCACGCTCTGGCTCGCGCCGCCCTGCAATTCGCGGTGGAGCTGCAAAAGCTCGCGCAGCACGCCGGTCAGCTCCTTGGCGCGTCGGCTGTCTCCCTCGCCGAGCGCGTCCTCCACCTGCCCCAGCGCCAGCCGCGCCGCTTTCCTCACCCGCTCGCGCGAGACCGGCGCGCTCGATGCGCGCTTGCCGGTGCCGCTCACAGCAGCCAGGGCGGCCAGCCGCTCTCCTCCATGCTGTGCACGATCGGATCGTCAGGGATCTGTTCCATCCGGCCCCTCCTTTCGTTCGGTTTAACTGAACTTAGAACGAAAAAAAATCAGAACACAAGAGCCGTTCGGTTTTTCTCCATGCGTTTGCTCTTGTCCGCTCCTCAAGTTCGGTTATACTATACCACAAGTTTGGCGATTTGTCAAGTATAAAGTTTTGTTAATCTGAACTTTACGTTTTCGTTCTGTTTTCCCGACTTTTCGACCGCATAAAACTTGACTTTTTTGTTCGGTTTGGTTATAATAGGTACAGTTAAAGAGGAAAGAGGTGTGCGCCATGGCCGCTCCCGTTACCTATGACCGCAATTTATTTGCCGCCAATCTTCGGCGCCTCCTTCGGGAACGGAAGGAGAAGCAGATCGACCTTGCCCAGCTTCTGGGCGTCACCAAGTCCACGGTCTCCGCCTACTGCAGCGGCGCGCAGATGCCCCGTATGGATAAGCTCGAGCAGCTCGCGCAGCACTTCGGCGTCACCCGGGGGGAGCTGCTGGGGGAAGCGGCGGTCGCGCCTATCGCGCCCCCGCCCGCGCCGGAGCTGCCCATCGACCCGATCTACCGCGCCCTGAACGAGACGGGGCAGGGTGAGCTTGTCCGCTACGGGCGCTATCTGGTGCAGCAGCCGGCGTACCAGGCCGCAAAGGAGCCGGAGAAGCTCGTCTACATCAAGCACTATCTGGTGCCCGCCGCCGCGGGCTACGCCTCCCCCATCGAGGGGGAGGACTATGAGAACATCCCTCTCCCGCCGAGCGCGCCCGTGGGGGCGGACTTCTGCATCACCGTCCGGGGCGACAGCATGGAGCCCTTCATCCCGGACGGAAGCCTCGTGTACGTGCGCCGGGGCGCGCCGCTTCAGGAGTTTGAGGTGGGCATCTTCTTTGTGGATGGGGACGTTTACTGCAAGCAGTGGTGTAAGGACTATGCCGGCACGCTGCACCTGCTCTCGGCAAACCCTCTGCGGCAGGACGCGAACATCAGCATCACCCGCGACGCGGGGCGGAGCTGCATCTGCTTCGGCAAGGTTCTTCTCGACCGCCGCCTCCCCCCGCCCAGCTACTACTGAGTTTTGAGTTTTGAGGAGAACGTAATTCAGTAAAAAAATCGGGCAAATTCGTAAAATCTTACGAATTTGCCCGATTTTCTGTTGATTGATGGTAACGCTTCCGTATAGGCGCCGTCCTTCCCCCGGCGGGGGAAGCTCCCGCGATGCTATGGCACAAGCGCGCATCCTCCCGGCTCCCCCTCCGGGGGGAGCTGTCGAGCAAGCCCGCGAGCGAGACTGAAGGGGCGACGAGGATGCTGCCCCCCGCAATCGTTTCCCCGCGTTCTCCTCAAAACTCAACACTCAAAACGCAAAGCTACTCCGGCTGTCTCCCGCCACAGAGGTAGAAGACGGCGAGCAGGCCGGGGCCGGTGTGCGCGCCGATGACGACGCCGAGGGAGGAGATATTCACCTCGCCCACCTGTGGGCAGGCTTTGCGGATCGCGTCACGCACGAATCCGGCGTCTGTCGCGTCCACCCGGCTGAGGTCGTGCGTCACGCCCTCGACGATGGCCTTGAGCGCGGCTCTGCGGCCTCTGGCCTTCTTCACCACATCCAGCGTCCCCGCGTCGGGGACGTACAGCACGGGCTTGATGCTCAGCAGCGAGCCCACCAGCGCCGAAGCGTTGGAGACGCGCCCGCCGCGCTTGAGGTAGTTGAGATCGTCCACGGTGAAGTGGTGCGCGATTTTGAGCTTGTGCTCCTCGCCCCACTGAACCAGCGCGTCGAAGCTCTCTCCGGCCTCGTAACGCTCGACCATTCTCTTCACCAGCAGCCCCAGCCCGCCGGAGACGCAGCGCGTGTCCATCACGTAGAGCTTTCTTTCGGGAAACTCGGCGCGGGCGGTCTCGGCGGCGCGTTTGGCGTTTTCAAAGGAGACGGACATTTTCTCGGACATATCGAGGTAAATCACGTCCTTCTCCTGCTCCAGCAGGTTCCGGAAGAACTCGTAATAGCTGTACTCGTTGATCATCGAGGTCTTGAGCAGGTCGCCCTGCCGCATCCCGGCGTAGATCTCGGCGCGGGACTCCTCGCGGCAGTCGTCCTCGCGGGGCAGATCGTTGACGGTATAGCCGTAGCGGATGAAGGGGATGTGATGTCTGTCCAGGTACTCCCGGGGCAGATCGGCGGTCGAAGCGGTGGCAATGATAAAGTCGGGCATGGTTTCCTGTTTACTCCTTATGTATTATGTTAAGAGTTATTTCGTATTTCTCGGATCGATCCCGTCGCAGAGCGGATCGTTCCACCAGCGGGCAACGACCTTGTCGAAGTTCCTGTAATCAAACTGTTCCCGCAGCCTGGCATAGCGCTCGACCCAGATCCCCTCGGTCTCCTCGCGCCAGTCCTCGGTCACGCAGACCTGGGTCCACCAGTTGATTTTCGTATCGGGCAGGTCTTGCTTGAGCTGCTCGATAAACTCCTTGGGGATATAAGTAAGGCAGCCGATCCAGAGCCGCTCGAGCTGCTTGAAGTCTCTGAGAAACTCGTAGTTTTCCACCTCATAGAGCTTGCAGATGTTCAGGTGCCGCAGCTCCGTCATCCCGGCGAGTGGGGCGAGATCAATCATTTTTCCGGGATGGTACGCCGATTCACACAGCTCGAGGTATTCCATTTTGGTGCAGCCTGCGAGGGGCTTGAGATCGCGGAAGGGCATGATCGCGAGGATGCAGACCTCCAGCTCGGGCATTCCCTCAAGGAAGCTGATGTCGCTGAGGTTGGGGTTGTGCCCAATATCGAGCAGGCGCACCTTGCTGCAATAGCGCAGCTCGTCGCAGTTTCCGTCCTCGAGGTAGTTGGGGGCGATGATGCGCTCGACGTCCGTGCGCACGGAGAACTCCCGCCCAAACCAGATGCGCCAGACGACCTCGACCTCGGGGAAGGCGTCGCGGATGCGCGCCATGGCCTCGCTGGAGACGCCGCAGGAGTCCATGTCGAGGCTCCTGCATTTGGGCATGCAGCGCAGCGCGTGCATCACGCGATCGCCCTCGTCGTCCATTTTGATCTGTCTGAGGTCAAGCGCGGTGTCGAGCGTCGTGACCGGCTTTCCCCAGAGCCGGAAGCGGTAGAGGAAGTCGATGTCGGGGAAGGCCTCCTGGAGCTGTTGGAGCCGGTTGAAGCTCAGCCCGCCCGTCTCCGGCTTCGTTCCGAGATCGACGCTCTGCACCGCGGGCATCAGCCGCAGCAACTCGATGGTTTTCGCCACGTCAGAGCCCCTGAGCCCCTCGAGCTTTATCCTGCGCTCGTCCCCGTGATAGCTTTTCCCGTTTGGAAAGCGCAGCGAGGGCAAGGGGTCGGGGGTATAGACCGGGCTGGGCGTGGGCTCCTCGCGTATGGCTTCCTCGGGTATGCCTTCCTCCGGCTCATCGGAGGCGGGCGTCTGCCCGCAGCCCGCGAAGAGCACGCAGCAGAGCAGCAAAAGTAGAAAAGCGATTCGTTTCATAACAGTACCGCCATATCCGTCGCAGCAGGCGTCTTCGGGTAGCGGGCGCAAAGACCCCGCCCCGGCGACCAAATGATTTCTGTAAGGAACTGTGTAGAAATAAATTGTGCAAAGATGGCGTAGGATTTTTCGCCTGTAGCGAGGCGGAAAATCGCAGGAATACTTTGTGTATTTCAAGATTTGACAACGAAGCTTTACCGATTTTTTATTATACTCCTGTCCCCGCCAAATTGCAAAAGCTTTTCTTTCGTGTTATACTGCCGAAAAAGAACGGAGGCATGACGATGGACTACACGGTGGAGATCAAGCGCAGTGAGCGGCGCAGCATGAGCCTGGAGGTGCGCGCGGACGGGACGGTGCTGGTGCGCGCGCCGATGCGCATGAGCACACCGCGCATCCGCGCCTTTGTGGAGCGCAGCCGTCCCTGGATCGAGCAGCGCCTGCAAAAGCTTCGGGAGCGTGAGCCGGTGCAAAAGCTGAGCGAGGAGGAGCTCGCGGCGCTCAAGAAGGCGGCGAAGCCGATATTTGCCGAGCGCGCGGCGTTCTATGCGCCGCTTCTGGGTGTGCGCTATGCGCGCATCGCCGTCCGCTGCCAGAAGAGCAAGTGGGGAAGCTGTTCGGGAAAGGGCAATCTCAACTTCAACTGTCTCCTGCTGCTTGCGCCGGAGGAGGTACTGGACTACGTCGTGGTGCACGAGCTGTGCCACCTGCGGGAGATGAACCACTCCCCGCGCTTCTGGGCGCTGGTGGAGAGCGTCCTGCCCGACTGCGCCGCGCGCCGCCAATGGCTGCGGGAGCACGGCGAAGCGCTCCTCGCAAGGGTCTATTCGCCTTGAAAAGTGGCCAGTGGTCAGTAAATGAATAGTGAAGAGTGAAAAGTGAATAATTATGGAGTCCCCCTTCGGGGGACAGATTTAATCCGTCGCGAAGCGACACCATAATTATTCACTATTCACTATTCACTATTCATGCTTAATTTTTTATTTCCCCGTGCCGACCGTGTCGTCCGCTTTCGCAGTAAGCCCCACGGTGCCCGCCGCGACGGCGGCGAGTGCGAGGGCTCCGCCCGCCACGAGCATCGGCGCCGCGCCCTGGCTGCCCGCGATGCGGGAGAAGGTGAGATCGGCGAAAGCGCTGCTCAGGACTCCGGCGGCCGCGAGCGCGGCGCCGCTCAGCCCGAGGATGCCGAGGAGCTTGTTCCGCCCCATCAGCCCGAACGTGCCCCCGATCAGGCCGAGCAGCGCGGCGGCGGCGACGAACGCGATGCCGACGAGGCGCCTTGTCAGCTCCTCCGTCACGGCCTCAGTGTTATCCTCGACGTAGCTGCGTCCTGCGGCTGTGGCGACGTAAGCCTGGTCAAGATCCAGGTCGGTCGCGTTTTTCATGTAAGAGTAGTTCCCGCCCAGCCGGTCGGCGATGGGGATCAGCTCCGCGTCGGCGGGCGTCGCCAGCAGCGTCTCCAGCCCTTCGATGATCTGGTCGCGCCCGTCCTCAAAGGCGGCGA
>CAJOFI010000221.1 GCA_905233595.1 uncultured Oscillospiraceae bacterium
TGACCGGCGGTCAGATGGCGCCGACGACGCTGATCGGTCAGAAAGCCACCACCGCCGTGGACGGCCGCACCGTGGAGCAGGCGGGCATGCCGCTGCGCGTGTGCGAAATGCTCGCCACCATCGACTGCGCGGTGTTCGTCGAGCGCGTGATGCTCAACAACCCCGCCAACGTCCGCAAGGCGAAAAAGGCCATCATGACCGCGCTGGACATTCAGGCGGCTGGTCTGGGCTTTACCTTCGTCGAGTTCCTCTCCGTCTGCCCCACCAACTGGGGCCTCGCGCCGGTGGACGCGCTCAAGTGGGTGGAGTCCGACATGGCGGCGTACTACCCCGTGAAGAATTTCAAGAAGCCGGAGGGGTATTGATATGATTAAAAAGCTATTTTTCGCCGGCAGCGGCGGACAGGGCGCGCTGGCCATCGGCCAGCTCATCGCCAAGGCCGCCATGGAGGAGGGCAGCGAGGTCACCTACCTCCCCTCCTACGGTCCCGAGATGCGCGGCGGCACCGCCAACGCGACGGTCGTGATCTCCGACAAGCCCATCAGCTGCCCTCTCATCAACGAGTGCGACGTGCTGGTGGTGATGAACCTCCCCAGCCTCACCCGCTTTGAGCCCATGGTCAAGCCCGGCGGGCTGCTGTTCATGAACAGCTCCCTCATTCCCGAGAAGGCGAAACGAGACGACATCAAGGTGATCGAGGTCCCCGCCAACGACGAGGCGGAGAAGCTCGGCATCGAGCGTGCCGCCAACATGGTCATGCTCGGCGCGATCTTAAAGGAGACCGGCGTCGTGAAGTTTGACACCATCTACACCGAGCTGGAGCACATGTTCTCCGGCCGCAAGGAAAAGTTCCTCGCGCCGAACCGCAAGGCGGTCGACCTGTATCTGTAAGGAGGATATCCCAATGCTGAACATCCGCATCGAAAAGACCACTTCCCCCAAGGCGAAGCCCGATATGTCGAAGGTCAGCTTCGGCACCACGTTTACCGACCATATGTTTCTCATGGACTACAGCGACGCCGAGGGCTGGCACGATCCGCGCATCGTTCCCTATGGTCCGCTGCCCATTGAGCCCAGCGCCGCCGTGCTCAACTACGCCATGAACGTATTCGAGGGCCTCAAGGCCTACCGCACGGCGGAGAACAGGATCCAGCTCTTCCGCCCCGACTGCAACATTGAGCGCATGAACCACTCCGCGGAGCGCCTGAGCCTGCCGCAGATCGATCCCGACGACGCGCTGCAGGCCATCAAAACGCTGGTGGAGCTGGACAAGGACTGGGTGCCTTCCGGTGAGGGAGAATCCCTTTACATCCGCCCGATCCTCATGTCTGTGGAGCCCGACGTGTCGCTCCACTGCACCGAGCGCTGCCTGTTCGTCGTGATCCTCTCCCCCGTGGGCTGCTACTACAAGACCGGGCTCAAGCCGGTGAGCATCGCCATCGAGACCGAGGACGCGCGCACCGTGCGCGGCGGCACGGGCTACGCCAAGTGCGGCGGCAACTACGCCGCGGCCCAGCGCGCGGGCATGCGCGCCGAGGCGAAGGGCATCTCGCAGGTGCTCTGGCTGGACGGCGCGACGAAGCAGTACATCGAGGAAGTCGGCAGCATGAACGTCATGTTCAAGATCCATGGCGAGGTCGTGACCCCGACGCTGGAGACCGGCACGGTGCTGCCCGGCGTGACGCGTCGCTCCATCCTCCAGCTGCTGCGCGACGAGGGCCAGAAGGCCACCGACCGGCTGTTCTCCGTGGACGAGTTTGTCAAGGCCGTGGAGGCCGGCGCTATTGAGGAGGCGTGGGGCTGCGGCACCGCCGCGGTGGTCTCCCCCATTGGCAAGCTCATTTACAACGGCAAGGAGTACGTCATCGGCGACGGCAGCATCGGCGCCCTGACGCAGAAGCTCTACGACGAGCTGACCGGCATCCAGTGGGGCCGCGTCGCCGACCCGCACGGCTGGATCGTTCCCGTTTGCTGAAAAATCCGCAAAACCAAAACCCTCCCGCCGCAGCGGGAGGGTTTTCCTATATTTGTTTCTTGATGCTCTTGATGGCGTTCTTTTCCAGCCGCGACACCTGCGCCTGCGAGATGCCGATCTCGTCGCTGACCTCCATCTGGGTCTTGCCGTCGGAAAAGCGAAGCGCCAAAATGCGGCGCTCGCGGGGCGTGAGCCGCGCCAT
>CAJOFI010000222.1 GCA_905233595.1 uncultured Oscillospiraceae bacterium
GCCGTGACCTCCGCCGCCGCGCCGGGGTCGGTGCCGAAGCTCATACCGCCGCCGTGGACGTTGGGACAGCTCACGTTGACCTCCAGCCACCCCACCTGATCGCAGGCGCTGAGCTTTTCCGCCACGGTGACGTACTCCCCGACCGAAAAGCCGCTGATGTTCGCCATCACCGGCTTATGGAACACCTTTGCCAGCTTCGGAAGCTCCTCCGAAATCACCGCGTCCACGCCGGGGTTTTGCAGCCCCACGGCGTTGAGCATGCCGGCGTTTGCCTCCGCGATGCGGGGCGTGGGGTTCCCAAAGCGCGGCTTCAAGGTCGTGCCCTTAAAGGAAAAAGTACCGAGGCAATTTACGTCGTAAAGCGCGGCGAATTCATAGCCGTAGCCGAAGGTGCCGGAGGCGGCGATCACGGGGTTATCCAGCTCCACGCCGCAGAGGGAAACGCTCAGTCGTCCCATACAAGCGCCTCCTTTCGGAACACCGGCCCGTCCTTGCACACGCGCTTTGCGCCGTCTGCGGTTCTCTTCGTGCAGCCCATGCAGGCGCCGAAGCCGCAGCCCATGCGGGCATCGAAGCTCAGCTCGCCGGAGACGGGGCTTTTCTCCGCCACGGCGCGCATCATCTTCTCCGGGCCGCAGGTGTAGAAATAGCTGTGGGGGATCGCCATGCCCTCGGTCACAAAGCCCCGGATGCCGAAGCTCCCGTCCACGGTGGTGACGGTGGGGGAGACGCCCAACGCGAAAAAGTCCTCCAGCAGAACGACCTCCTCGCGCGTGTTGAAGCCGAGCACCACATGCGCTCGCGACCCGGCGCTTATGAGGCGGCGGCAGAGCCCCAGCAGAGGGGAGACGCCGCTTCCGCCGCCGATGAGCAGCGGTTCCTCCCCGGCTCTGGAGAGGTCGAAGCCGTTTCCAAGCCCCGTGAGCACATCGAGCGCCGTGCCGATCGGCAGTTTTCGCAGCGCCTCCGTACCCTTGCCGACGGCCTCATAGACGAGCGTCATCCCCTCCGCGTTCCAGTCGCAGACCGAGAAGGGGCGGCGCAGAAAGAAGCCGGGGAGGCTCAGGCTCACGAACTGCCCCGGCGCCGTGATCGCGGAGGCGTCGCCGCGCAGAGCCAGATGGGAATAGCGCGCGTTCAGAGGCGTATTGTCTGTGATCGTAAAGATACTCTGCTTCATGCGTTGATGGTGGAGACGGTGATGGTGGTCTCTTCCAGCACGTCCAGGAGGACGCGCACGGTGTCGAGGGAGGTGAAGATGGTGACGTTGTTCTCCGTCGCGCAGCGGCGGATGATGACGCCGTCCTCGAGATGCGTGGGATTGTGCACGGCGCGGGTGTTGATGATGTAGCTGACGTAGCCCGCGCGGATGGAGTCCAGGATCTCCTCGCTGCCCTCGCTGATCTTGTGGCGGATGCGGGTGCGGATGCCGTGCTCCTTGAGAAAGACGGCGGTGCCGGGGGTGGCCTCGATATTGAAGCCCATGTCGTAGAAGCGGCGAACCAGGGGCAGCGCCTCCTCCCGATCCTCCCGCGCGACCGTGACGAGCACGGTGCCGTAGTTTTGCAGCTTCATGCCCGAGGCCTGCAGCGCCTTGTACATCGCGCGAGAGAGCTTGGCGTCGTAGCCGATGGCCTCTCCGGTGGACTTCATCTCCGGCGAGAGGTAGGCGTCCAGCCCCTTGATCTTGCTCCAGGAGAAGACCGGCACCTTGACGTAGCAGCGCTTCTTTTCCTCGGGGTAGAGGTCGAAAATGCCCTGCTCCTTGAGGGATTTTCCGAGGATGACCTCGGTGGCGATGTCCGCGAGGGAGTAGCCCGTGGCCTTGGAGAGGAAGGGCACCGTGCGGGAGGAGCGGGGGTTTACCTCGATGATGTAGACGTTCTCGTCCTTATCCACGATGAACTGGATGTTATACAGCCCCACGATGCCGATGCCGAGCCCCAGCTTTTTGGCGTATTGCAGGATGATGCCCTTGACCTTGTTGGAGATGGACATGGCGGGGTAGACGCTGATCGAGTCGCCCGAGTGGACGCCGGTGCGCTCCACGAGCTCCATGATGCCGGGCACGAACACGTCCCGCCCGTCGCAGATGGCGTCCACCTCGACCTCCTTGCCGAGGATGTACTTGTCCACGAGCACGGGCTTGTCCGCGTCGATCTCCACGGCGGNNCCGCGTCCGCCGAGCACGAAGCTCGGGCGCACGAGCACGGGGTAGCCGACCTCGTTTGCGGCCTTCACGCCGTCCTCAATCGTGGTGACGGCGGCGCCGCGCGGCTGGGGGATGTTCAGCTCGAGCAGCACCTTCTCGAAGGCGTCGCGGTTCTCCGCGCGCTCGATGGCGGCGCAGTCCGTGCCGATGAGCTTCACGCCCCGATCCATCAGCGGCTGGGCGAGGTTGATGGCGGTCTGCCCGCCGAGGGAGGCGATCACGCCCTCCGGCTGCTCGTAGTCGATGATGTCCATCACGTCCTCCACGGTCAGCGGCTCAAAATAGAGCTTGTCGCCGGTCGTGTAGTCGGTGGAGACGGTCTCGGGGTTGTTGTTGATGATGATGGCCTCATAGCCGTTGCGCTTGATGGTCTGTACCGCGTGGACGGTGGAGTAGTCAAACTCCACGCCCTGCCCGATGCGGATCGGCCCCGCGCCGAGGACGATGACCTTCTTTTTCTCCGTGAGGCGGGAGTCGTTCTTTCCCGAGTAGGAGGAGTAGAGATAGGCGATGTACTTGCCGGTGTGCAGCGTGTCCACCATGCGGAAGACGGGCAGGATGCCGAGCCTGCGGCGCTTTTCGTAAAGCTCGACCTCGCTGAGGTTCCAGAGCGAGGCGATGTATTTGTCGGAAAAGCCCATGCTCTTTGCGGCCTTGAGCGTCTGTACGTCGTTGACTCTCGCCCTGAGCTCGTTTTCCATCGCGACGATCTTTTGAAGCGACTCAAGAAAAAGCTCCGTGATCATCGTCACCTCATGCAGCCGCTCGATGCTCGCCCCCCGGCGCAAAAGCTCCACGATGGCGAAGATGTTGTCGTCCCGGAATTCGGAGATGTAGGCAAAAAGCGCCTCGTCCGTCATGGGGGCGAACTTCGGGCTGTAGAAATGGCAGACGCCGGTCTCCAGCGAGCGGACGGACTTTAAGAAGCACTCCTCAAGGTTCGAGCCGATGCCCATGACCTCGCCCGTGGCCTTCATCTGCGTGCCGAGGGTGTTCGGCGCGTCGGGGAACTTGTCGAAGGGGAAGCGCGGGAACTTCGCCACGATGTAGTCAAGGCTCGGCTCGATGGCGGCGGTGCCGCCCGCGACGGGGATCTCCTCGAGCGCCATGCCCATGGCGATCTTCGCCGTGACGCGCGCGATGGGGTAGCCGCTGGCCTTCGACGCGAGCGCCGAGGAGCGGGAGACACGGGGGTTCACTTCTATTAAATAGTACTCGCTCGTCGTCGGGTGCAGCGCGAACTGCACGTTGCAGCCGCCCTCAATCTTGAGC
>CAJOFI010000223.1 GCA_905233595.1 uncultured Oscillospiraceae bacterium
CCAAGTACGCGCCCGCAGACTATGATTCGGGGTCATGCCGCCGATGCGGTTGCCTTTCCGCCCGATTCCTGGCTGCAGGGTATAGCAGATTTTGAAAGGAGATTTTCCCATGATCACCAAGGAAGTCAAGACCCAGGTCATCAACGCCAACGCCACCCACGAGGGCGACACCGGTTCCCCCGAGGTTCAGATCGCCATCCTCTCCCAGCGCATCCGTGAGCTGACCGAGCACCTCAAGCAGCACCCCAATGACGACCACAGCCGTCTGGGCATGTACAAGATGGTCGGCAAGCGCCGCCGTCTGCTGGACTATCTGGCGAAGAAGGATATCGAGCGCTACCGCGCGATCATCGCCAAGCTGGGCATCCGCAAGTAATTTGCGCCGCCCGTTTTGAAGGGTATGAAGGTTTTTGCAGGGAGACAACTGAATACGTCTCCCTGCATTTTTTACGCCGCAGGTTAGGAGCTGTTCCGAAATAACTTGTGCAATCTGACTTGCCTTTTTCACCTGTAGCTTCGTTGTCAAATCTTGAAATACACAAAGTATTCCTGCGATTTCTTAGTATTTGGAGGAAGACGGTGAGCCTCCGTCCTGCTCCAAGTGCTAAACAACACAAAAGGAGAAATCACATGATCATCACCAACAAGCAGTTCCCCAACTACAAGAAGTTTGAGATTGAGTACGAGGGCCGCACCCTGTCCATGGAGGTCGGCAAGATGGCCGAGCTCTGCAACGCCGCCGTCCTCGTCAAGTACGGCGAGACCACCGTTCTCGTCACCTGCACCGCCTCCGCCCGTCCCAAGGACGGCATTGACTACTTCCCCCTCGCCGTGGACTTCAACGAGAAGCTCTACGCCGTCGGCCGCATCCCCGGCAGCTTCATGCGCCGTGAGGGCAAGCCCAGCCTGCCCGCCGTGCTGGCCTCCCGTCTGATCGACCGCCCCATGCGCCCGCTCTTCCCCTCCGACCTGCGCAACGACGTGGTCATCGCCTGCGAGGTTCTGAGCGTCGATCGCGACTGCTCCCCTGAGATCACCGCCATGATCGGCGCCTCCGCCGCCGTGTCCATCTCCGACGTGCCCTTCAACGGCCCCATCGCCGGCATCGTGCTCGGCTGGGACGGCAAGAAGTACCTCTTCAACCCCACCGAGGAGGAGCGCAAGCATAACCGCATGATCACCACCATCGCGGCGACCCACAAGAAGATCGTCATGATCGAGTCTGAGGCCGACCAGGTTCCCGACGAGGTCATGTACGAGGGCATCGTGCAGGCGCACGAGCACCTGCAGCCCGTGCTCGACCTCATCGACCGCATGGTCGCCGAGATCGGCAAGCCCAAGTTCAGCTACGAGCACGCCGCCTTTGACGAGGAGCTGTTCAACAAGCTCGTCGAGAACGAGTTTGCGTCCATGGAGTACTGCATGGACACCGACGACAAGAACGTGCGCGAGGCGCGCGTCAACGACTGGATCACCATGGTGCAGGGCAAGTATGAGGAGGAGCACCCCGAGCTCATGCAGTACATGGACGAGATCCTCTACAAGCTGCAGAAGAAGGTCGTCAAGAAGTGGCTGCTCGCCGGTAAGCGCGTGGACGGCCGCCAGATGAACGAGATCCGCCCCCTCGCCGCCGAAGTCGGCGTGATCCCCAGAGTGCACGGCTCCGGCCTCTTCACCCGCGGCCAGACCCAGGTGCTCTCCATTGCGACGCTCTCCACCCTCTCCGACGCCCAGAAGCTCGACACCATCTGGGAGGGCACCGAGAAGCGCTTCATGCACCACTACAACATGCCCTCCTACTCCACCGGTGAGGCGCGTGCCAGCCGCAGCACCAACCGCCGCGAGTACGGCCACGGCGCGCTGGTCGTGAAGGCGCTCGAGTCCGTCATCCCCGATGTGGACGACTTCCCCTACGCCATCCGCGTCGTGTCCGAGGTCCTCTCCTCCAACGGCTCTACCTCCCAGGGCTCCATCTGCGGCACCACGCTTGCCCTCATGGACGCGGGCGTGCCCCTCAAGGCCCCTGTGGCCGGCATCTCCTGCGGCCTCATCCAGGACGGGGACGACTTCACCACCTTCATCGACATCCAGGGCGTGGAGGACTTCCACGGCGAGATGGACTTCAAGGTCGCCGGTACCAAGGCCGGTATCACCGCCATCCAGATGGATCTCAAGAACGACGGCCTCAAGCATGAGATCGTCAAGGAAGCCTTCGCCATCACCAAGGAGGCGCGCTTCCAGATCCTCGACGCCATCCTGCTCAAGGCCATCCCCGAGCCCCGCAAGGAGCTTGCCAAGAGCGCGCCGAAGATGATCCAGATGAAGATCAACCCCGACAAGATCCGCGAGGTCATCGGCTCCGGCGGCAAGGTCATCCAGAAGATCACCGCCGACACCGGCTGCAAGATCGACATCAGCGACGACGGCTCCATCTTCATCGCCTCCTCCGACATCGAGGCCTGCCGCGCCGCGCGCAAGACCATCGAGGACATCGTCTTCGAGCCCGAGGTCGGCGCGCTGTACTATGGCGAGGTCAAACGCGTGATCTCCAACCTCGGCGCCTTCGTGGAGCTGGCTCCCGGCAAGGACGCCATGTGCCACATCAAGGA
>CAJOFI010000224.1 GCA_905233595.1 uncultured Oscillospiraceae bacterium
CGCGAGAATTTGGGCGAGCCGCTCCGTCACGTCTACAAGGCGTTGCGTCAGCTGGTCGAGGAGTTCGCCGCCACCGCGCCGGCGCTCCTTTGGGCGACCGCCGCCCTCGGCGCCGCGGTGTTTCTGGCCTACGATCTGGCGCTGGAGCGATTGCAGAGCATCTATAAAAGAAGAAGGACGCGTCGCTGACGCGCCCTTCCTCTTTTCAGCCCATTGATGCACGGAACAGCTCCTCGTAGAGCTTGCGCGAAAGCGCCTGCTCCGCCTGCGCGCGAAGCGCCGCGCGATAGATCGTCACGATCCCCGGATCAGCGGAAACGGCGTCCGCCGCCTGCCGGACAGAGGCTTCAAAGTCCTCGCAGAACTTGTTGTAGATCTCGCTCTCCTGCGCGTTCTCCACCGACTTCAGGATCAGATTCTTGATCTGGTCGATGGGCAGGCTCGCCTTCAGCACGCAGATCATGATGAGGTGCGCCAGATGGATGCGGGTGTACTTTTTCTTCACCGGCGGCGGCATCACGCCCAGCTTGACGTAGTTGTTGACCATCGACGCCGTCAGCCCCTTGCGGTCAAAGCCGGGATAACTGCCGAGATATCGCTCCATCAGGGACAGCACCTGATCCATATACAGCTCCAGATCGGGCAGCTCCTCCCAGCGCGGCAGCTTCTGCTCCGCCACAAGCGCGCAGAAATCCGCCGCCCCGTTCGTCGTATCACCCATATCCTGCCACCCGCCTTTCTTTGTTTCTACCATAACAAATCCGGCGCAAAAAAACAACAGCTTTTTTCTCTCACCCCTTGACAAAGATTTGAATATTGTTTAATATAGTTTTAAATACTAGATTATCTAAAGGCGGTGAGTATATGAATGTCACAGTGTACGGCGACTCCATCCTCAAGGGCGTGCTGTTTGAGAACGGCAAATACGTGGTGGATCACGCCTGCGAGCAGAAGCTCACCGAGCGCTTCGGCCTGAAGGTCACCAACCGCTCGCGCTTCGGCAGCACGCTGCCCAAGGCGCTCTCCCGCATCGAAAAAGACGCCGAAACGCCCGCGGCGGGCGAGGTCGCGCTGCTGGAGTTCGGCGGGAACGACTGCGACTACGATTGGGCTGCCATCGCCGCCGCGCCGGAGGCGGAGCACAACTGCAAGACCCCGCCGGCGCAGTTTCTGGACTGCTACCGCCGCGCCATCCGGCTTTTGCGCGGGAGCGGGCGGACGCCGGTGCTCTCGTCTCTGCCGCCCATCAACGCTGAGCTGTACCTCCGCTTCCTCTGCCGCGACGGGCTCAGCCGCGAGAACATCGTCCGCTGGCTGGGCGACGTGCAGCGCATCTACCGCTGGCAGGAAAACTACTCGCAGATGGTCGAGCAGCTCGCCCGCGAGGAGGATACCCCGCTCGTCGATCTGCGCCGCCCGTTTTTGCAGGACGCCCGCGCCCCGTCGGCGCTGCTCTGCGCCGACGGCATCCATCCCTCCCGCCTCGGGCAGGGCCTCATCTATCAGGCGTTCTGCGCCGCGATGGGCTGAATCTGCCATGTGTTTCCCCTCTCTGCCGCGCCGCTCCGTCCCCCAAAGGAGCGGCGCGGCCTTTTTCTGTCCCAAAACCTTGACATTCCGGGGCAAAACCGCTAATATGACAGTCGTTGTTGTAATTTATTGAATAGGTAGTAAGCCATGGAAATCAAAAAGCTCCGCCGCTCCTGCCTGCTGGACGCCCTCATTGTCCTGCTGGCCGCCATCGGCGCCGTACAGCATTTCCAGCAGTTCCGCTGGACGATGTTCCAATATTATACGCTGTGCAGCAACGTCTTTCTGATGCTCGCCTGCGCCGTGCAGCTGTGGTATGAGGCGAACATCCTGCTGGGCAAGCTGCATTTCATCCCGAGTTGGGTGCGCGCCCTCAAATACTTCGCCGTCTGCACCGTGCTGGTGACCTTCACGGTGGTGATCTTCATCCTCGTGCCGATGGCGGGCGGTCTCTCCGCGCTGCCGTACTACCTGTTCCACGGCGCGATGCTGTATCACCACACGCTCTGCCCCATCCTCGGCTTCATTTCTTTTGTCATCGTCGACCGCGTGAGCCTGCCCGACCGGCGCGTCACGCTCTGGGCGCTGGTCCCGACGCTGGTCTACGCCGTGGTGGCGACGATCCTG
>CAJOFI010000225.1 GCA_905233595.1 uncultured Oscillospiraceae bacterium
GCCGCCAGATGCAGCCGCAGCAGCCCCAGCTCGCGACGCGGCGCGCATACCTCCTCCGCTTCCCCCTCCGGGGGAAGTGCCCGAAGGGCGATAGGGGCATCCCCCGCTTCCCCCTCCGGGGGAAGTGCCCGAAGGGCGACAGGGGCATCCCCCGCTTCCCCCTCCGGGGGAAGCGCCCGAAGGGCGACAGGGGCATCCGCGCACGGCTCCCCCGCCGTCTCTCCCCGCAGACCGTCCAAAAGCTCCTGTGTCATGTTCTCACCTCCCATCCTACGTACTCGGGGCAGTCAGCCGCAAGCCGACGCAGCCCGCGCGCGATCACCTCGTACACGCGCTTGTCCCCGCCGCTGACGGCGCAGAAGCCCTCCGCCATCTCGCGCTCGCAGTCGGGCAGATTCTCGAGCAGCGTGTACATGAGCATGCTCAGCGCCGCGCACACCGGGTCGCTGCCCGCCCTCCCCGCGCCCGCGTGCCCCGCAAAGCGCATCGCGGGGATCGAAGGCTCATAGACGACGCGCGTCACGGCTGCACCGCGAGGCTTGACGCGGCTCTGGCCTGCTCCAGCAGCCCCATTCCCCTCTCGGCGTCCCCGGCTGCTCCCACGCTCGAAGGAGCGCTTTTGTCCGCGGGGCTTATCGGGCTCTGCATCAGCCCCTCCGCCAGATCCGGGCGGTAGCGCCGCGTGAGCGCGATGGCGAGCGCCTTGTAGCCGCTCAGCTCTGTGAGCTTTTCGCGCAGGCGCAGCCCGGCGGCGATGCGGCTCATCATCCGCTCCCTGCCGTCAAACTCCATCATGTCCAGCAGACCGAGCGCCTGCTGCTCATGCCCCGGCTCAAAGAGCCCGAGGCGGTAGAGCTCCATGGCCAGCTCGTTCTGGCTCAGCCGGGTATAGGCGCTGCGCTTCTGGGCGGAGACCTTGATGTCGAACACGGGCTGGCTCATCAGCCCCAGCCCGGGCAGCTCGCGCGGCAGAAGCCCCGCGTTGTCGAGCGTCACGAACTCGTCGCCCGTGAGAGCGCCGGAGATGCGAAACTGCCTCGGCAGGCTGTAAAACTGGCGGATCAGCTCGATGCAGAGCTCCACGATCTCGCCGAAGGCCTGGTAGGAGGCGCGGGTGGCGTCGCGGCTGCCCTTGCCGCTGGCCTCCTGCAGCGCGACGATGGCGGAGGCGGCGGTGACGCCGACGCTCATGGTGCCGGTAGCGGTCTCGGTGTTGCCGGAGGTCTCGCGCAGCTCGCGGATCGTGGATTCCAGCACGTCCACGTACACCCCGGGCAGACCCGCAAAGCCGATCTGGCGCAGGCTGTCCTCGCCGAGGTTTCCGCTGACGTGCACGAGCGGGCGGCTCAGATCGACGAACTCCTCCTCGTTCACCGAGCCGTCGATGCGCTGGAAGTAGCGCGGGGTCGCGCCGACGAGGGTATTTTTGACGAAAGCGGTGCGCATCAGGTCGATCGCGGTCTGCGCGTTTGCGCAGAGATCGACGAAGCCGTAGCCGCAGGGGCTGCCCTCCACGGGAAACAGCGGGTCGAACACGAAGGGGTACTTCCCGTGGTCATAGAGCCCTGCGGGCTCAGTTTTGAGGCTCGCGCCCTCCGTCTCCCCGGCACACAGAACCTCATTTTCCGTTGCGTACAGCACGGCGTCTCCCACGTATTTGCAGTAGTGCAGCACGCCGCGCTTTTTGTAGTAGACCTCGATTACCGTGGCCTTGCCCTCGAGGCTCACCGCGTCGTCGTAGACGAAGCGTGTCGCCATGAACGGCGAGGAGCGCAGCCGCCCGCGAAGCTGGGGATAGCTTTCGCAGAGCGCGTCCTCGTCCTCGAGGTGGGTGCAGAAGAGGAAGGGGCTTTTCTGAATATCGTTGAGCCCCGGCTCCCAGAAGAGGTTCAGAAGATCGACGCGCTCGATGCTGATATCGCCGAGTCCGCCGCACTTCTCGCCGTCCCAGGCGACGCGGTAGCAGGCGGTGCCGGTCTTGAGCTTCTGCCACATTGCCGCGTCGTAGGTTTTCTCGAAGCGGTTCTGCTCGAGGATGCAGGGCAGGATCGCGGACAGCAGCCTTGCCTCCTCCCGGTCGCCGGGTTCCCGCGGCAGGATCAGCGGTTCGGGGTAAGCGTCCATCGCGTCTGCGTGCTTGGAGACGATCACGTT
>CAJOFI010000226.1 GCA_905233595.1 uncultured Oscillospiraceae bacterium
CATCGTCATCACCTTCGTGACGCTCGCAGGGAGCCGCCGCTCGTCGGCGTTTTTCTCGTAGAGCACCTGTCCGGTCTCCTTCTCCATCAGAATGGCGCTGGGCGCGGCGATCTCGATCGCCCCGTCCCGCAGCGGCTCGAGCGCGAGGGCGCGCACGGGCGCAAGGCACAGGCAGCCCGTCAGGCACAGGCACAGCAGCAGTCTCTTGATTCTCATAGGCTCCTCCGATCCGTTTTCTGCTGCCAGCTTATGCCTGGGGAGCGCCACGCATGACCCGGTTGACAGAATTATGCCGGATTCGACAGGCTTCGACGTGAAACTGCACAGAGAACTCACCCGGCATCTGTGCAAATTCCGTGAGTTTTGAACACTTTCCACAGGGTTTTCCACAGCTTTGACAGCGGAAGAGGCAGCGGCGTTTGACACGGAAGTTTACATAATAACTAAAAAATCCGACGCCGTCACCGTGCGTTCCCCCGGAAAATAAAAATTAGCAGTTGACGGGGGAAGCGGTGAATAGTAAAATAATACGAATCTGATTTCGGGAGGGAACAGGTATGCGCCGTCATTTCCGTTGGGATAAGAAATACCTGTACTGGGGCTTCACCGCCTTTCTGGTGATCGCGGCCGCGATCGTGTTTTATCTTGCGCTGAGCTTTCTGCCGCAGATCGGGCAGGGGCTGAGCCGCATCGTGCAGATTTTAAGCCCCTTCGTCTGGGGCCTCGTGCTGAGCTATCTGCTCAATCCGCTGCGCAAGAAGCTTGAGCAGCGCGCCTTCACGCCGCTTGCGCAAAAGCTCTACAAGGGCAAACGCGCGGCGAAAGCGGCGGGCTTTGCCCGCACGATGGCGGTGCTGGTGTCCGAGATCGTATTGATCGCGGTGATCGTCGCCCTGTTCTATCTGATCCTGCCGCAGTTATACAGCAGCATCGTCATGATCGTGGACAACAGCCCGACCTACATCGCAAACCTCACCGCCTGGGTGCAGCAGATGCTGCAGGACTTCCCGGAGGTGGAGCGCTACATTTCCGACGCCCTCGCCTCCTTCAACAACGACATCATCTCCTGGGCGCGCGACACGCTGCTGCCGGGGCTGGGGAACATGGTGAGCACTCTCACGGCGGGGGTCGCCTACGTGCTCAAGGCGGTGTATAACCTCATCATCGGCATCAACGCCGCCGGGGCGCGCCGCATGGCTTACAGCCTCTTCGGCATCGAGAGCACCGAGAAGCTGCGCGACGGGCTGCGCTTTACGGACAAGACCTTCATGGGATTTATTAACGGCAAGCTCCTCGACTCGGCGATCATCGGGCTGATTTGCTACATCGTCTGCGCGATCCTGAACATGCCCTACGCCTTGCTCGTCAGCGTGATCGTGGGCGTGACGAACATCATCCCCTTCTTCGGCCCCTTCATCGGCGCGGTGCCCTCGACCTTCATCATTCTGATGGTCGATCCCATGAAAGCGCTTGTTTTCGTGCTCTTCATCATCGTTTTGCAGCAGGTGGACGGCAACTTCATCGGCCCGAAGATCCTGGGCAGCTCCATCGGCATCAGCGGCTTCTGGGTCATGTTCGCGATCATCCTCGGCGCGGGGCTGTTCAGCTTCTGGGGCATGCTGCTGGGCGTGCCGGTCTTCGTGCTGATCTACACCGCGATCGACAGCCTGATCGTGAGAAGGCTCAAAAAAAGCGATCTCCCGTGGGAGACCGCCGATTATATGGACCTGGAGAGCATCGACCCCGTGACCCGCGAACCGGTCAAGCGCGCCCAGCCGGAGGAGGAGTAAGCAGTTTTCAGTTTTTAGAATCCGTATTCTTCTGAAAACTGAAAAGCTAACTAACGGTGCCGGATGCATGCGTGGGCGTTGGTCAGGCCTTCGCAGAGCGCGTCTATATCCTCCTGCGTGGTGAAGCGGGACAGGCCGATGCGGATCGCGCCGTCTATGGTCTTCGCGTCCAGACCGATCGCCTCGAGCACGTGGCTCCGCCCGCCCTTTTTGCAGGCGGAGCTTTTTGATACGTAGACCTCGCGCGCCTCGAGATAGTTCATCAGCACCTCGCTGCGCCAGCCGGGCAGCGAGATGGAGAGGATGTGCGGCGCATCGCTCTGGACGTAGCGCAGCTCCGGGATCGCGGCCTCGAGGCGCTCGATGATCTGCGCCTTGAAGCCCGCCATGCGCGCGGTATTTTCCGCCATGCCCGCCTTACCGACCGCGCAGGCCGCGCCGAAGGCCGCGATCTGGGGCATGGCCTCGGTTCCGGCGCGGCGCCCGTCCTCCTGGGAGCCGCCGAGCACGAAGGGCTTGAGGCGCAGACCTGCGCGCACGTACAGCGCGCCGATGCCCTTCGGGGCGTGTACCTTGTGCCCGCTGATGCTCACGAGGTCGGCGCCGAGGCTCTTCGGCGTGAAGGGGACTTTCAGAAAAGCCTGCACCGCGTCGGTGTGCAGCAGGGCGGGGGAGCCCTGCTCCCGCAGCAGCCGGGAGACGCCTGCGACGTCGGTGACCGCGCCGGTCTCGTTGTTGACGAGCATCAGCGACACGAGCACCGTGTCCTCCCGCAGCGCCGCCGCCACGGCCTCGACCGGGATGACGCCGCTCCTGTCGGGGCGAAGGCGCGTGACCTCGAAGCCACGCGACTCCAGCTCCTCAAGGCTTTTGCGGATCGCGTCGTGCTCCACGGCGGAGCTGATGACGTGTTTGCCCCGGCGCTTCATGCTCTCCGCGCCGGAGAGCAGCGCCCAGTTGTCGCTCTCCGAACCGCAGGAGGTGAACACGAGCTCCTGCGCCTTGCAGCCGAGCGCGTCCGCGACCTGCTTGCGGCTCTGGTCGAGCAGCTTCTTCGCTTCCCGACCCAGGGTGTGGGTGGAGCTGGGGTTCCCGTAAATTTCGGTCATCGCGCGCAAAGCCGCCTCCGCCGCCTCCGGGCAGACCCGCGTCGTGGCGGAATTGTCAAGATAATGCTGCATGTTATGTGCCTTTCTATATTTGATATGAATAGGGAAGACCTGGTGAGTAGTGAATCGTGTTAGTTATGGCGTCGCTTCGCGACGTATTATATAGTAAACGCAAATAGTATTTGCGTTTACTATAATTTTCCAAAGCCGTTTTTCTCGCCCCTGACGGGGCAACCGAAAAACATGGCAATATAGTCGCAACTTTTCACTCTTCACTGTTTACCGGCTGCTTGAAACATCGGAGATTTTACGAAGTATGAAGTACATTATAACCACTCTTGGCTGCAAGGTCAACCAGTATGAGACGCAGGCGATGGAGGCGATGCTCCAGGCGGACGGGCATGAGCCCGCCGCGCCCGGGGAGCTTGCCGACGCCGTGATCGTGAACACCTGCGCCGTGACCGCCGAATCCGGGCGCAAGTCGCGCCAGACCATCCGCCGCCTGCGGGATGAAAACCCCGGCGCGGTGGTGGCGGTCTCCGGCTGCTATTCGCAGCTCAGCCCCGAGGAGAGCGCGGAGATCGGCGCGGCGGTCATCTTCGGCACGAACGACCGGGCGGGCTTCGTGCGCGCGGTGGAGCGAGCTGCCGAGCGGGGCGAGGGCTGCCGGGAGATCGACGCGCCCTTCAGACGCCGGGACTTTGAGCGCCTCCCCGCCGGGGCGGTGGCGGGGCGGACGCGGGCGATGCTGAAGATCCAGGACGGCTGCGTCAACTTCTGCTCCTACTGCGTCATCCCCTACACGCGCGGGCGGCTGCGCAGCCTGCCGCTGGAGGACGCCGCGCAGGAGACCCGCCGCATCCGCGACGAGGGCTACCGCGAGATCGTCCTCACCGGGATCGAGGTCGCCTCCTACGGGGTGGATCTGCCCGGCAAGCCGGGGCTTGCCGACGTGATCGAGACCGTCGCCGAGAACGCGGGGGATATGCGCATCCGCTTAGGCTCGCTCGAGCCGACGGTCATCACGGAGGCGTTCTGCCGCCGCGTGAAGGCGACGGGGAAGCTCTGCCGCCACTTCCACCTCTCCCTCCAGTCCGGCTGCGACAGGACGCTCAAGGCCATGAACCGCAAGTACGACACGGCGGCCTTCTTCGCCGTGACCGAGCGCCTGCGCGCGCATTTCCCCGGCTGCGCGCTGACCACCGACCTCATCACCGGCTTTCCCGGCGAGACGGAGGACGACCACGCAGAGACCCTGCGCTTCATCGAGCGCTGCGCCTTCGCGGATATGCACGTTTTCCCCTATTCCCGCCGCCCCGGCACCCCGGCGGACAAGCTGCCCGATCAGTGCCCCAACGCCCTCAAGGCGCGCCGCGCCCACGAGGCGCAGGCCGTCGCGGCGAGGCTGCACCGCGCGTTTTTGGAGCGGAGCGTGGGGGAGACCCTGCCCGTGCTGTTTGAGACGGCGGAGGACGGGAGCCTCGGCCACAGCGACACCTATCTGCTCGTCAAGGTGCGTGAGTCCGGGCTGCGCGGCGAGATGCGGAACGTGCGCGTCACAGGCGTGGAAAATGAGCGTTTGCTCGGTGAAATTATTTGACACATTCGACAAAATAACATATAATGTTTTGGCGAAAATTCCGAAAGTGAGGGGATCGACTTGGCAAGAGAACAGGTGTTCAATTTCGCGGCGGGGCCGAGTGTCCTGCCGACGGGCGCGCTGGAGCGCGCAAAGGCGGATTTGCTCGATTATCACGGCTGCGGTATGTCCGTGATGGAGATGAGCCACCGAAGTCCCCTGTTCCAGGAGATCTTTGATTCCACGAAGCGGAAGCTCAGGGACGCGCTGCGCGTGCCCGACACGCACGAGATCCTGTTTTTGCAGGGCGGGGCGACGCTGCAGTTCGCGGCCATCCCGATGAACCTGCTCGAGGGCGGCAGCGCCGACTACGCCGTGACCGGGAACTTCTCCGGCAAGGCGGCGAAGGAGGCGGCAAAGTACGGCAGCGTGCACGTCGCGGCGGACACCGGCGCGACCGGGCATGACCGCATCCCGGCGCAGGCGGAGCTTGCGCTCAGTGCCGACGCGAAGTACTTTTACTACTGCGCGAACAACACGATCTACGGAACCGAGTGGCAGTATGTGCCGAAAACGACGGCGCCCCTCGTGTGCGATATGTCCTCCGACATCCTCTCCAAGCCCGTGGACGTGAGCCGCTACGGCCTCATCTACGCCGGGGCGCAGAAGAACATGAGCCCCGCGGGGCTCACC
>CAJOFI010000227.1 GCA_905233595.1 uncultured Oscillospiraceae bacterium
TCTCCGCCGGCCACTGGCCGTCAAAGCGGCAGAGCTTCAAGGCCGCGCGCTCGACCGCTCCGGCCTTCTCCCGCCTGAGCTCGTAGACCGTGCCGAAGCTGCCCCGCCCGAGCAGCGCGATCGGAGACCAGTCTTTGAATGTTACGCCGTCCATGCCCGCCCCTCCGTTTCTGTTTCAGTTTAGCACATTTCCGCCCGCTCTTCAATCGTCTGCGGGAAGGTTTTCAGTGAGTTATTTTTGCAGCGATTCTGCCTTTGCTTCCCCGTAGAACAGCATAAAAAACGGACAGCTCCGAAGAACTGTCCGTTGTGCGTTTGAAGTTTAGCGCTTGCTGAACTGGGGAGCGCGGCGGGCGGCCTTGAGACCGTACTTCTTACGCTCTTTCATACGAGGATCGCGGGTGAGGAACCCGGCGGCCTTCAGGGTGCTGCGGTAGTTCTCGTCCACGACCAGCAGGGCGCGGGCGATGCCGTGACGGATGGCGCCGGCCTGGCCGGACACGCCGCCGCCGACGACGGTGGCCTCAATATCGACCTTGCCGACGGTGCCGGTGGCGACCAGGGGCTGACGGACGATGAGCTTGAGGGTCTCGAGACCGAAGTAATCGTCGATCTCACGGCCGTTGATGGTGATGACACCGGAGCCGTTGGGGATCAGGTGAACGCGGGCGACGGAGGATTTCCGGCGGCCGGTACCGTACATATAGGGCTTCTTGGTCTTGTAGGTTGCCATAGTTTCTTACCTCCTCTTAGCGATCCCAGACTTCGGGCTTCTGCGCCGCGTGGTCGTGCTCGGCACCGGCGAAGATGCGCAGGCGCTTGAGCTGCCACTGGGCGATGGTGTTCTTCTGCAGCATGCCGCGCACGGCGAGACGCATCGCGAGCTCGGGCTTTCTCTGCATCAGGGTCTTGTACTGGGTCTCCTTCAGACCGCCGGGGTAACCGGAGTGCGTGCGGTAGTACTTCTGCTCCAGCTTCTTGCCGGTCAGGACGGCGTCCTTGGCGTTGATGATGATGACGTAATCGCCGCAGTCAACGTGCGGGGTGTAGTCGGTCTTGAGCTTGCCGCGAAGCAGGTCGGCGGCCAGAGCGGCGGTCTTGCCCATGGGCTTACCGGCGGCGTCCAGCACGTACCATTTGCGTTCCACGGTCTCTTTGGTGAGCATGGTAGTGGACATGTTTGTGCCTCCATATTACAAAATCTTTTGACATTTTAAGCGCGGGACGTTACAATGTTTCCCAAGCGCGCTTTATTTTTATACCACAAGGCTCGGGCGCTGTCAACAGGGATTTTAATTTTGATTTTCAAATCTCCGAAAATCTCTCAAATTCTCCCGAATGCTCCCGAATGCTGAAAACGATTTTTTCTTTTTCCGGAGGCTGCGATGGACGAACAGGCGAGAGCGAAGCTGCTCAACGAATTTACCGGCACGGTGCGCCGCGCGGTGGACGATTATTCCATGATCGAAGCGGGGGACAAGGTGGCGGTCGGCGTCTCCGGCGGGAAGGACAGCATGCTGCTGCTCGCGGCGCTGAACCATCTCCGGCGCTACTATCCCAAGCCCTTCGCGCTCGAGGCGATCACGATCGAGCTGGGCTTTGAGGGCATGGACTTTGCGCCGGTGGCGGAGATGTGTAAGCGGCTCGAGATCCCCTACACCCGCCTCAAGACCGACATCAAGGAGGTCGTCTTCGACGTGCGCAGGGAGCCGAACCCCTGCTCGCTCTGCGCGAAGATGCGGCGCGGCGCGCTCAACAACGCCATCCGCGAGCGCGGCATCACGAAGCTTGCGCTGGGGCACCACTTTGACGACGCGGTGGAGACCTTTATGATGAGCCTGCTGTTCGAGGGGCGCTTGAGCTGCTTTCGCCCGGTGACCTACATGGATCGCTCCGGCGTGACGCAGATCCGCCCGCTCGTCTACGCCGGGGAGCAGAAGGTCGCGAACGTGGCAAAGGCGCTGGAGCTGCCCATCGTGGAAAACCCCTGCCCGCAGGACAAGGCCAGCAAGCGCTATGAGATCAAGAAGCTTCTGGCCGCGCTCTCGGCGGAGTACCCGGACATGAAGTCGAAGATCTTCGGCGCGATGCAGCGCCTCCCGCTCGACGGCTGGGAACCGGCGGAAAACTGGCGG
>CAJOFI010000228.1 GCA_905233595.1 uncultured Oscillospiraceae bacterium
TCTTGCCCTGTACGATATCTGGCAAAATTTTTCTCCCTTTTGCACAAATACTTCTTGTTACTTTTTTCGCATCTTTTTGAGGGCTACTATACTGTTACGTGTAAACAAAGGGGAAGACGCGGTTATTTGCGGCGCAACTTCCTATGTTAGGAACAGTTCCTAATCCCAGCCCATCCTTTTAGCTAAATCCAACATAGAAAAGCTGAATTTTTGCCATTTTTCCAATGTCGTCTGTGACGGGTCACCCTCGCGGATGCGCATGGTGCGGCGGATCTCTTTGGGGATGACCACGCGGCCGAGGTCGTCGATGCGGCGCACGATCCCTGTTGCCTTCATATGCAAAAACCTCCTGCGTTTCTGTCTAATGTCTCAGATAGTATTTGCAGGAGGCTTTTTGTTATGCAAGGCGCGGCGACAAGAGCCTGATGCTTCAGAAAAGAAAAACTTCCGCGCCGCTGACGTTGAATATAACAGTGACGGTCGGTGCGCGGATCGGGTATCGTCGCCATGACCGCGGCAGGCTGTTTGATAAATGCGCGGCGTTCACAGGCAAAGCGGAGCATGGGCAGCGCCCGGCGCGTCAACACGCGTTCTCTCGTCATGCTTCCGCCTTCCCTCGCGTCTGCGGCGCGGACGGTGTTTTTCGTGGCGAAGGAGGTGCGGGAAGAACGCCTGAACCGATCCTGCCGGCGCTTTCTCAGAGCGGCAGGTACGCGGCGAGCACCGCGAGCACGACTGCCGGGAGAGCGTTTTGCCTGGCATACGCTCAGCGCGGGATCCCCCTCAGAAGTGAAACTGCCCGCCTTCTGGCGATTATGGGCAGCTCGCGCTCAGATCGGCCGGGGATCCATGCGTTGTTCCTGCGCCCCATAGGTCGCTATGAAGTGCCGGCTGAACGCCTCGATCTGCGCGATCGCCTCCTCCGTCCTGTCCGGCTCGCGGTCGCAGAGGTGGATGAGGGCCGAGATCGGCGCGGTATAGGCAAAGGCCAGCATCTTCGGATCGTCCTGACGAAGCAGCCCCTTTTCCATCATGCCGGTGAATACGTGGGTAAACATGTCGGTGAGACCCGTGAGGAAGTGCCTGGTCGCAAGCTCACGCGCGCGCGCGTCCCGGAACTGCTCGAGCGTCAGCACCTTGCGCGTCATGACGATCCTTTCGTCGTGAACCGTGAGGTTTACCAGTCCCATCGTCATGTCCGCCAGCCCCTCGAGCGTATCGGGCACGGGCGGAAGGTGCTCGGCTGAGCCGAAATGCTCTCCGTAATAGGCGATCATCTCATCCAGCAGCGCGTTCCAGATGGCTTCCTTGCTCTCGTAGTGCTTATAGACCCCGGACTTCACAAGCCCGAGAGACGCGCTCAGCTCCCGGATATTTGTCCCCGCGTAGCCGTTCCGGGAAAACATCTCGAGCGCCGCCGCCAGGATCCTCTCTTTCGTGTCGTTCGCCATAGCTCCCTCCATACACAGGCAAGTGACCTTCCGTTCACCTATTATAGTGAACGAAAGGTCACTTGTCAACGCCTTTTTGCCGTGTTTTGGCGCTTCGCCGTCTGAGGCTCCTTATAGCAGACGGATCTCGCGGCAGCTTCCGGCGCCGAAGGTTTTTTCCATCTCCGCCTTGTAGTAGACGAAAAATGCGCTCGGCATCAGCGCCTGCACGCAGCCCGCGAAGCCGCCGCCGTGCACGCGCCAGGCGCCGCGCCCTTCCAGCAGGCGCTGGCTCAGCTCCAGCCCCTGGGCAAGCTTCGTGTCGCCCGTGGCGCTCGTGACGATGTTGTTCAGCAGCTTCTCCGAGGAGCGGCCGGACTCGTTCATCAGACGCATATAGGTTTCGCCGTCGCCCGCCTTCAGCGCGTCGCGCATCTTCGGCACGCGCTCGTTTTCGTCAAAAAAGTGCATCGCGCGGCGCACGGGGCGGTTGGAGGGATCCCAGCCCTTGGCGCGGAAGGCATCCGGGTCCACGTCGCCCAGCACGCCCTTGTCGAAGAGGTTCGCGACGTAGACCATGTCCGCCGGGATGCGGGCATAGGAGGTGTCGAGCCCGGCGTGGCTGCCGCCGGTGTCGGTCAGGCAGAGGGTCAGGCCCATGGAGTCGAAGTCGACCGCGACGGGCTCGATCTCGTTGGCCAGGGAGCAGACGAGCTGGCTCATAAGGCCGCAGGGCTTGCCGAAGAAGCTGTTCTCCGCCCGCTGCGCCACCCGCGCGATCACGACGGGATCGACCGCGCCGCCGTTGAACAGCTCGTTGAGGATGCGCCCGATCAGCACCGAGAAGGCCGCCGAGGAGCTCAGCCCCGCCCCGGAGGGGAGCGAAGTGCTCACCGTGGCGTCGAAGCCGCCGATCTCAAGCCCCAGCTCGCGAAAGCCCGCCAGCATCCCGCGCACCAGCGCCTGCGCCGTGCCGAATTCGCGCGTGCGCAGCGTGAGCTGGTTGAGCCGCACCTCGATATCCGGCTGCCCCTCGGAGCGCACGCGCACGAGCTTGTCATTGTTCACGCCGGCACGGGCGCGGATGCCCAGCTCGATGGCCGCCGCGAGGACTCTGCCGTTTTGATGATCCGTATGATTTCCGGCCAGCTCTGTCCGACCGCTGACAAAAAACTCTTTTCTCATGGAAGCACCTTTTCCGTTTAGGAACTGTTCCGAAATAACTTGTGCAATCTGACTTGCCTTTTTCACCTGTAGCTTCGTTGTCAAATCTTGAAATACACAAAGTATTCCTGCGATTTAACACCTTTTCCGCAAAGTCAATCAAAAAAACCGCACATTTTGTCGATTTCTCTTGCACTTTCCGAGACGGTGTTTTATAATAATCCGACTTTGGAAATATCAAGGAGATCTCCCATGATCGAAGACAGTCTCTTTTCAATGAATCGTTTCAACGCCGCGCTCGGAGAGCTTCTGGACGCGGAGGATTCCGCCGTGCACGGCTATACGCCCGCCTCCGGTCTGCCCGCCCTGCGGCGCGCGCTCATCGAGGGGCTGGAGCCGCTGGCGCTGCCCCTGGATGAAAAGCTGCTCTACGTCACCTGCGGCGCCTCTGCCGGGCGCGCCATCCTGGTTCGCGCGCTGCTCAACGCGGGGGACGAGGTGCTCTTCCTCTACCCGCCCGAGAAGGCGCTGTGCCTCGCGGTCAGAGCCGCCGGCGCCGCCGTGGTCGAAAACGGCATCCTCACCGGGCGCACCCGCATGGTCGTGCTCTCGGGGCGCGACCCCGTCCCCGCGGGTCTCGCCGGCATTCTCCGCGAGGCCGAGAAGCGCAGCGGGCAGCCGGTCTACCTGCTGGCCGACCGCCTCAGCCCGACGGAGGAAAACCTCGCCCTGCTGCGCGAGTACGATTCCGTCGTCCTCAACGAGGACTTTGGCGACAGCCTCTCCGGCGAGAGCATCGGCTTTCTCGCGGTGGGGCAGCGCGCCCGGGACGCGGAGCTTCTCTTCGCCGCCATCACCGGCGCCGCCCGCGCCTGCGGCTACGTCAACCCGCCCAGCCTCCTGCAGCACGCGATCCTCTCCTCTTTGTGATACCAACGGAGAGAACCGGCGTTTCCGCACACGAAAAATATCGAAACGAAGACAGACAGGTGCAGCCGATGAGGCTGCACCTGTCACGTTTGGGGCGTTGAGGGCTGAACCTTTACGTCTATCTGAGAAAGGCTCAGCCTCTATCGGGATTTTCCGTCTTTATTCGATGCGGTTTTCCTCCGCCAGAAGCGCCGCCATCCCGCTGTGGAGATCGAGGAGCGTATACCTTCGCATTTCGTCTTCCATTGCGTTCTGGATGGCTTTCAGCTTCCCGTCCAGCAGAGCGTGGACGTTTCTGCCAACCGGACATTCCGGGTTGGGGCTTTCGTGAAAGCGGAACAGGTCTCCGTTTTCTACCGCCTCGATGGCCTCATACACGTCGTAAAAGGTGATTTCGGACATGCTCCTCGTCAGCTCGATGCCGCCCGTGCCCCTTGCGACGGTGATGAGCCCCGCGTTTTTGAGCTGCGTGAGTATCTTGCGGATGATGACGGGGTTGGTGTTGATCGATCCCGCCAAAAAATCGCTTGTAACCCTGCGCGTGTCCTTGAATACGTCAACGCAGGAAAAGACGTGTAAGGCGATTGTGAATCTGCTTGAAATCTGCATAAGCTCCCCTCCGTGGGAGTATTATAGCGCGGAATTCATGTAAATTCAACGGTTACATTGTAACTTTCCGTTCGGCTCCTGCCAACGGCCCTGAAAAAGTTCCGGAATAATCTCAAAACTCAAAACTGGGGCTGTGAAAAACTGAGTTTTTCACAGCCCCTTCTTCGGGCTTGTTCCCGCTCGACGGCGCGGATCGCAGCCGCGCTTTTCTTTTCCCTCCACGAGCC
>CAJOFI010000229.1 GCA_905233595.1 uncultured Oscillospiraceae bacterium
AGGCGAACTCTGTTCCATCCCCGTCCCCGCCAAACTTCGCCGCAGCGACAAAGTCTACCTCTTCGAGACGGTGCGCAGCTAATTGTGATTATACAGCAGGTAGTAGAACCTCAGGGTCACCACGAGCATCAGCCCGATGAAGAGCGTGAAGCCCCAGAGCTGGACTTCTGCTGCCTTGCCCATAGCGACGGCAAACAGTGACCAGATGATGTACGTGAACAGGCCCGTTATGCAGACCTTCAGCTCGCGCGCGAGCATCTCGCCCGAGAGGTAGCGCTCCGGGTTCTGCCAGAGCATCTGTAAAACCGCGTCCTTGGTCATTGCTTTCCTTCCCTCCCCAGGATCGGATACAGCCGCCCGGTCAGCACCGCTGCCAGCGCAATCTTCACCGCGTCGGGCAGCAGATAGGGCAGCACGCACCAGGCCAGCGCCGCCCCCACGCCGATGGGGCCGGTATGCCGCGTATAGACCCACACGAACCAGGCCGTGCCGAAAGCGTAGCAGGCGAGGATGCCGAGCGCCATCGAGAAGACCAGCACCCAGAGCCTGCGCCCGAGCTTCTCCACGGCAAAGCCGACGATGAGCGCCGTGAACAAAAAGCCCACGAGATAGCCCCCCGTCGTGCCGAGCAGCGCCGCGACGCCGCCCTTGAAGCCGGAGAAGACCGGCGCGCCCACCGCCCCGAGCAGCAGGTACAGCCCCACCGACCAGAGCCCGCAGCGAAGCCCGAAGAGCGCCGTCACGAGGCAGACGGCAAAGGTTTGCAGCGTGAAGGGGACGGCCGCCGGGATCGACAGCCAGGAGCAGACGGCGATCAGCGCCGCCCCCATGGCGGCAAAGGCAAGCTCGCGGACGGGTGTTGCGTTTTTCATCTCGTGCACCTCAAGCATCAGTATGTTATAGTAAACGCAAATACCATTTGCGTTTACTATAACATACTACACGCTCCTCCAAATGTCAACTTGGTTTATTTTTCAGGTTAACATTCTGAAAACTATAAGCTACAGGCTGTGAAAACAAAGTTTTCACAGCCTGTGTCTTATAGCTTTTCTCCTCTGAGAAGATAGATCGCGTTGAGCGCGCCGGAGACGGCCAGCAGCGCCGCCGCGAGGGGCAGCCAGTAGCCGAGCGCGGGGCAGCGGCTGTACCAGAGTGCGCCGACCGCAAGCCCCAGCAGCACGGACGACGCCAGCAGCAGCGCGGGTCCCCGCATCCACTTCACGCTGAGCAGAAGCCCCGCGAGCCCCAGCAGCGCCGCCAGCGCAAGCCCCAGCGCGAGCAGCCGCGCCGTGGAAGCCTGCTCCTGCGCGTCCTCCGCCGTCTCGCGGTAATGCGTGAGCGCCTGGTCGATGGTATCGAGCGCCCCGGCGCTGCGCCGCAGGACGCCGTTGAGCGCCGGGTCTTCGCGAAGCGCCTCCAGCCGGGTCCCAAGCGCCGCCTCCTCGGCGCGCAGGGCGTCAAGCGCCTCCGCGCTCCCGCTGAGCTCCTCTCGGTTCTTCTCCAGGGTCTCGCGCCCCTCCTCAAGCTGCGCCTCGGCGTCCTTGAGCTGGCTTTCGCCCTCCTTGAGCTGCTGCCCGGCGTTGGCAAGCTCCGCTTTGCCCGCGTTGATCTGGCTGCCGCCCGCATAGAGCTCGGCATAGCCCGCGTCGAGCTGCGCCTTGCCCTGGGCAAGCTGCGCCTCCGCGTCCCGGAGCTGCGCCTCGCCCGCCGCCTGCGTCGCGTAGCCCTCGTCGAGCTTCGCCTTGCCCTGGGCGAGCTGCGCCTCCGCCTCCGCAAGCTGCGCCTCGCCCGCCGCCTGCGCCGCGTAGCCCTCGTCGAGCTTCGCCTTGCCCGCGGCAAGCTGCGCCTCACCGGCGGCAAGCTGCGCCTGCGCGTCCTCGTACTGGGCGAGCAGACCGTTAAAGTCCGTCGCCTCCGCCGCGACCTGTGCGGCGGTCAGCGCCGCGCCGAGGCTGATCGCCTCCCCCATATCGCCACGGGCGAGGGCGCGGTCATACTGCGCCTGCAGATCGTCCACGCGGCTCTTGAGCGCGAGCGCCGACTGGTACAGCGGCGTCACCGCGTCGAGCGCGGCCTTGCCGGTGTTGTACTGCGCAAGACCCGCGTCGTACTCCGCCTGACCCGCGTCGTACTCCGCCTGCCCTTGCGCAAGCTGTTCGCGAGCGGCGGCGACCTGCGCCTGCCCCTCGTTGTACTGCGCAAGACCCGCGTCGTACTCCGCCTGCCCCTGCGCAAGCTGCGCCGTGCCGGCCTCCAGCGCCGCCTTGCCCTCGTTGTACTGGGCAAGACCCGCGTCGTACTCCGCCTGCCCCTGCGCAAGCCGCGCCGCGCCGCTGTTGTAGGCACTCTCCGCCTGCTGAAGCTGCGCCGCGCCCGCGTCGTACTGCGCCTTGCCCTCGTTGTAGGCCTCCAGCCCCTCGCGGTACTGCTCCTCGCCCTCGCGAAGCTGCTCAGAGCCGATCTTATCGGTCAGAAGCTGTTCGGTGAAGGCGTAGGAGAGCTCGCCCAGGGCGGCTCTCTGCTCCTCGACAATTCTCTGACGTTCCTGCTCTGCCGCGAGGATCGCCTCTTCCTCCGCCAGACGCTCTTGCTGTTTGCGACGGCGATACATCAAGAATCCGCCAATCAACAGCGATGACAACAACAGCAAT
>CAJOFI010000230.1:0-1224 GCA_905233595.1 uncultured Oscillospiraceae bacterium
GCCTTGATCCGACGAAAATTTGCTCGGCATCCGCTCTCGCCGGATTTAATCAGCGCTTCCCTAACTGTTCAGTCCCCATCAAGGGGACTGAACAGTTACGAAAAAAGTATCTTTTCATCGCGGCCAAAGCATGCTACAATAATTATCAGACAAAAAACGAAAGGAGATCACGCAAATGGAAGAGAAGAACATCCCCGTGCAGCTCACGGACGAGGAAGCCGGGCAGGTGGACGGCGGCGTTCTGGGGATGGCGAATCTCGCCGCCGGTCTCGGCGCCGGCGCGAAATTCGATCCCGATTACTGCCCCCAGAGCCCGGATCACAAGCACTGCTACCGCACGGTGGTGGGCGTGAAGTCCTGCCTCTTCTGCGGCGGGCGTCCGTCGAAGAACTGAACGGAGGGGCTGTGAAAAACTTCGTTTTCTCACAGCCCCGGTTTCATGTTTTGGACTTGTAAGGGGAGACTGGGATGACGAGAGAGGAAGAGCTGGCCGCCGTCCAAAGGGTGCAGCGCGGGGACGCGAGCGCCTTTGAGGCGCTGGTCGCGGCCTACGAGAAAAACGTATACAACCTTGCCCTGCGCATGACCGGCCGCCCCGAGGACGCCGAGGACATGGCGCAGGAGGCTTTTTTGAAGGCATACAGCTCGATCCGGAGCTTCCGGGGAGACAGCAAGTTCTCCGTCTGGCTCTACCGCATCGTGTCGAACGTCTGCCTCGATCACCTGCGCAGGCAGAGCAGGCGGCAGACCGTCTCCCTCTCCGCGGAGGACGACGAGGGGGAGGACGTGCAGCTCGACCTCGCCGACACCGCCCAGTCGCCCGAGGCGCTGCTCGAGCGCAAGCTCACGCGCGAGAGCGTGCGGCGGGGGCTTGCGCAGCTTCCGCCGGACGCGCGGCAGATCCTGCTTTTGCGGGAGATCCAGGGGCTGAGCTACGAGGAGATCGGCGAGACCCTCGGCCTTGAGCCGGGTACGGTCAAGTCCCGCATTTTCCGGGCGCGAAAGCGGCTGTGCGCTTTTCTGCTCGAGGAGGGGAACATTCCCGATTCGTTCTCGTCCAAAGCATCGAGAGGAAGGTGAAGCGCCGTGAACGGACATGAGCATTTCCGGGAGCTTATCAGCAGACTCCTGGATGAGGAGCTGAGCGAACAGGAAAACCGTGAGCTGCAGGCGCATCTGGCCGAATGTGAGGACTGCGCCGCCGTTTACGCGGCCTTCGCCGCC
>CAJOFI010000230.1:1276-3133 GCA_905233595.1 uncultured Oscillospiraceae bacterium
AAAAAGAACCAGGGTCGCCGCCGCTGGCTGAGCGTCGCGGCCGTCGCCGCCGTGCTCGCGCTTGCCGTCGGCCTTGCCCCGCGCATGCTGCCCCGGGAGGAGGCCGTTCAGGGTACGCTCTACGCCGCCGCCGTGGCGGAGGAGCGCGCCTTCGCCGTGGCGGAGGAGGCCGCCGGAGGCTCTGACGAGATCGACGCGCTGCTTGCTTTTCTGGACGGCACGGAGACGGACGAGGCGCTGAAGGAGAGCGCCGAGCCCGCCTTCACGGTGGAGACCGGGAGCCTCCGCCTCGGCTTTTACAGCGCCGGGGGGAAGCTGCGCTATCTCGACCCCGTCTCCGGCGAGCTGTGCGAGACGAGCCGAACAGAAGCGGAAATCCGGGGATTTCTGCAAAATTGAGCGTAAAACGCCCGCATTTTGCCGTGAATTGTCTTGAAAGCGCCGCGCTTCTATGCTATAATGAATAAAATTATGCTTTCAGTAAAGGAGAAAACTGACTGTGAAGCGCGTAAAAGTGTCCAACAACGTGATACGCCGCCTGCCCCGCTATCTGCGCAAGCTCGACGAGCTGACGGAAAGCGGCGTCAGCCGCGTCTCTTCCTTTGAGCTGGGCAAGCAGCTTGGCTTCACCCCCTCCCAGATCCGGCAGGATTTCAGCTGCTTCGGGGAGTTCGGGCAGCAGGGCTACGGCTATAACGTCCCCGCCCTGCGGGCGGAGATCGCCTCCATTCTGGGCATGGATCGCGGTTTTCACGCCATTATGATCGGCGTCGGCAACATCGGCCGCGCCCTGACCGAGAACTTCAATTTCGGCGAGTGGGGCTTTCACCTGAGCGCCGCCTTCGACGTGCGCCCCGAGATCATCGGCACCATGTTCCATGAGGTGCCCATCCTGTCGATGGACGTGCTTTCGCAGTATCTGAGCGAGCATCGGGTGGACGTCGCGGTGCTCACCGTGCCGAAGGAGGCCGCCGTGCCCGTGACGAAAATGCTCACCGAAAACGGCGTCGGCGCGATCTGGAACTTCACCAACGTGGAGCTGACCGAGCCGAACAGCCAGACCCTCGTGGAGAACGTGCATTTCTCCGATTCGCTGCTGTCCCTGAGCTATTTCGTGGCCGAGCGCGAGGATGAGCGCGCCGCCAGGGCTGCCCGCGCGGAGCGGCTTTAGCGCCTGGAAGCTCGCGCTGTAATTAAGGAACTGTTCCGAAATAACTTGTGCAATCTGGCTTGCCTTTTTCACCTGTAGCTTCGTTGTCAAATCTTGAAATACACAAAGTATTCCTGCGATTTTCAATTTATTTCTGCACAGCTCCTAAAAAACGCAGGTCTGGTGATATGCCGAGAGATTTTGCCTCAGCTTGAAGGGCAAAATCTCTCGGCGCAGCGCCGGGCAGGAGTTTTTAGAGACGCCCAAAAGGAGCAAAATATGACTGATACCATCGCCGCCGTTGCTACCGGGGCCTCGGTCGCCGCCATCGGGATCGTGCGGCTCTCCGGGTCGAAGGCGATCGAATATGCCGACCGGCTCTTCTGCCCGCTGCATGGCGCGCCCATGCGTGAGCAGGAGAGCCGGAAGCTCGTCTATGGCGAAGTGCGCGACCGGGCGGGGGCGCTGCTCGACCTCGGGCTCTGCACCGTGAGCCGTGCGCCGAACAGCTATACCGGGGAGGACACGGCGGAATTTCAGTGCCACGGCTCGCCCGTGGTGCTCAGAACGCTGCTGGAGGAGCTCTTCGCCCTGGGGGCGAGGCAGGCCACGGCGGGGGAGTTTACCAAACGCGCCTTCGTGAACGGGCGTATGGAGCTCTGCGCCGCCGAGGCCGTGGCGGACATCATCGACGCCGAGACCGCCGA
>CAJOFI010000230.1:3204-5316 GCA_905233595.1 uncultured Oscillospiraceae bacterium
GAGGACTTCACCCTCGCCCGCTACTGCGACACGCTGGAGGGCGCCATCGCGGACTTGAAGGCGCTGCTTGCGAGCTTCGACCGGGGCAGGCTCATGACGCAGGGCATCCCCACCGCCATCGTGGGCAGACCCAACGCGGGCAAGAGCTCGCTGCTGAATGCGCTGCTGGGCTATGAGCGCGCGATCGTGACCGCCGTCCCCGGCACCACGCGGGACACCATCGAGGAGAAGCTGCGCCTCGGCGGGCAGCTTCTGCGCCTGACGGATACCGCCGGCATCCGCGAGACCGCCGACCCGGTGGAGGCGCTGGGCGTGCGCCGCAGCCGCGAGGCCGTGGAGAATGCCGAGCTCGTCTTCGCCGTCGTGGACGGGAGCGAGGCTTTCACCGACGAGGACGCGGAGATCCTGCGCCTCGCCGAGACGGCGAAGCACGCCCTCGTGCTGCTCAATAAGGACGATCTGGAGCGCAGAACCGTGGCTCTGCCCACGCGCCTGCCCGTGCTCCCCGTGAGCGCCGTCACCGGCGAGGGGCTGGAGGCGCTGGCCGATGCGGTGCGCGCGCTCTACCCGCTGCCCGGCGTCCCGGCTGGGGAAATCCTGACCAACGCCCGCCAGGCCGATGCGGTCGCCCGCGCCCTCGAGAGCATGGAGGCGGCCTGCGGCGCGATGCGGCAGGGCATGACGCCCGACATCGTGCTCACCGAGGTCGAGACCGCGATGAACGCCCTGGGCGAGCTCACGGGCAAGAGCGTGCGCGAGGACGTCACCAACCGCATCTTCGCCCGCTTCTGTGTCGGGAAGTAGCGCCGATCATTGATCGGCGGAGCGGCCGCGTTTACAATCCGTCACGTATTCATTCTTCAGTCTTCATTATTCATTTTTTTGTGGGGTGACGCACTATGCAAAATCCGATCCTTGCGCGTTTGATCGAGGGGAACCGCCGCTATCTGACGGCGGAGCGGAACCCGGGGGATTATTCGCCCGCCCGCCGGCTTGATACGGCGCAAAACGGGCAGAAGCCCCATACCATCGTGATCTGCTGCTCGGACTCCCGCGTCGTGCCGGAGAGCATCTTCTCCGCCGGGCTGGGCGAGCTGTTCGTTATCCGCATCGCGGGCAACGTCCTTGACACCCACCAGCTTGGCAGCATCGAGTACGCCGCCGCGCATCTCGGAAGCGGCCTCATCCTCGTGCTGGGGCACACGGGCTGCGGCGCGGTGGCGGCGGCGCTCTCCGGGCACTGCGAGGGCTATATCCGCTACATCGCGGATGAGATCCTCCTCGCCGCCGGGGACGAGCGCGAGGAAAACGCCGCCTGCCGCCTGAACGTCCTGCACGGGGTGGAGCGCATCCGCCGGGCCTTCCGCGAGCACCCGGAGATCCCCTCCGAAACGCTGGACGTGCGCGGCGCGATCTACGACGTCGAAAGCGGCGCGGTCGAGTGGCTCTGAGCGGGGCTGCGGCGTACCGCTTCTCCGAATCCCCGGTTTTGAGCCGTGAGTTTTGAGATCAAATCCGTTCTTATACCTGCATCTGCCGCAGCATTTCCCGGCGGAGGCGGTCGATGATGCGCTTTTCGAGGCGGCTGATGTAGCTCTGGGAGATCCCCATGGCGTCGGCCACCTCTTTTTGCGTGTACTCCCGCCCGTCCGGGAGACCGAAGCGCATGCGGATGATCTGCCGGTCGCGCTCGTTGAGGGCGGCGAGAGCGGTCATGAGCATGGCGATCTCCGCGTCGTCCTCCATCGGGCGGGAGACCTCGTCCGCGTCCGTGCCGAGCACGTCCGAGAGCAGCAGCTCGTTTCCGTCCCAGTCGGTGTTGAGCGGCTCGTCGAAGCTCAGCTCGCCGCGCTGGGAGCCGACCTTGCGCAGGTGCATGAGGATCTCGTTCTCGATGCAGCGGGAGGCGTAGGTCGCAAGCTTGATGTTCTTCCCGGTCTGGAAGGTGTTGACCGCCTTGATAAGCCCGATTGTACCGATGGAGATCAGATCCTCGATGTTGATGCCGGTGTTTTCAAAGCGCTTGGCGATGAACACCACCAGGCGGAGATTGTGCTCGATGAGGGCTTTTCGCGCCTCCTCGTCGCCCGCGCCCAGCGCCTCGAGCGCCGC
>CAJOFI010000231.1 GCA_905233595.1 uncultured Oscillospiraceae bacterium
TTCTTTGAGAAGATCAACGCCGCCGGCATCCGCACGCACTATGTCAGCGCGGATCTCAGGGACACCACCATGGAGGTCCTGCCCGCGAAGGTGTTCGGCAAGGGCCTGGAGGTCATCTGCCGCCACAAGGCGGTGGGCAGCTTCCTGCGCCGCTACGGGGACTATATCGAGGAGGGCGCGGACCTGCCCGCCTATGTGGAGATGACCTTCAAGAACGACGAGAAGGGCGATCCCCTGGTCACGAAGGACGGCCTGATCGTTCTCGGCGTCATGACGGCCGAGCAGTACGACACCATCAAGGACATGACCCAGAAGATCACCCAGATCGTCGCCGACGAGATGAAGGCGCGCGGCCTCGTGCTCTACGACATCAAGTTCGAGTACGGCTACGACGCCGAGGGCAAGGTCATGCTCATCGACGAGATCGCCTCCGGCAATATGCGCGTGTACAAGGACGGCAAGTACATCGACCCGATGACCCTGTCCCAGCTCTTCTTCGCGTAATGGGCGGTTTCTTCGGCGCGGTCTCGCACCGCGATGTGGTGCTGGACGTGTTTTTCGGGACGGACTACCATAGCCATCTCGGCACCCGCAACGCCGGCATGGCGATCTGGGGCGCCGACGGGCGCTGCAACCGGCAGATCCATTCCATCGCGAACACCCCCTTCCGCACCAAGTTTGAAAAGGATCTGGACGATTTCTCCGGCTGCATCGGCATCGGCTGCATTTCAGACTCCGACCCCCAGCCGCTGCTGATCCGCTCCCACCTGGGGCTCTACGCCATCACCACCGTGGGGCAGATCAACAACGCCGAGGCGCTGGTGGACACCTATTTTGCCGATCACGGGCACCAGTTCATGGCCATGAGCAGCGGCCGCGTCAACACGACGGAGCTCGTGGCGGCGCTCATCAACGAGGGGGAGGATCTGCCCTCCGGCATCCGCCACGCGCAAAAGCTCATCGACGGCTCCATGACCATCCTGCTCATGACCGGAACCGGGGAGATCATCGCCGCGCGCGACCGCTTCGGGCGGCTCCCCGTGCTGGTGGGGCGCGACGCGGAGGGCTACAGCGTAGCCTTCGAGTCCTTCGCCTATCAGAAGCTGGGCTATGAGACGGTCTACGAGCTCGGCCCGGCGGAGATCCTGCGCCTCACGGCGGATGGCTATGAAACGCTCTCCCCCGCCGCGAAGGACATGAAGATCTGCGCCTTCCTCTGGACCTACTACGGCTACCCCAACTCCAACTACGAGGGCGTGAACGTGGAGATCATGCGCATGCGCAACGGCGAGATCATGGCGCGCGACGAGATGCAGCGCGCAAGTCTGCCCAAGGTCGATTACGTGGCGGGCGTGCCGGACTCCGGCGTCCCCCACGCCATCGGCTACGCCAACCGCAGCGGCAAGACCTTTGCCCGCCCCTTCGTCAAGTACACCCCGACCTGGCCGCGCTCCTTCATGCCCTCCAACCAGGCCATGCGCGACCAGGTGGCCAAGATGAAGCAGATCCCGGTTCCCGCGCTGATTGAGGGCAAGAAGCTCCTCTTCGTGGACGATTCCATCGTGCGCGGCACCCAGCTTCAGAGCACCGTGGATTTCCTCTACGAATCCGGCGCGGCGGAGGTGCACATGCGCTCGGCCTGCCCGCCGATCATGTACGCCTGCAAGTACTTAAACTTCTCCCGCAACAATTCCGACATGGATCTCATCGCCCGCCGCATAATCCAGGAGCTGGAGGGCGACGAGGGGCAGGCGCATCTCGACGAATACGCCGACTCCTCCACCGAGCGCGGCCAGTGCCTGCTGCACGCGATCTGCGAAAAGCTGGGCTTTGACTCTCTGGGCTACCAGTCCCTCGACGGGCTTTTAGAGGCGATCGGCATTGATCGCGACAAAATCTGTACCTACTGCTGGAACGGAAAGGAATAGCTATGGAAAACTCCCATTCCGCGTCCTACGCCGCGGCTGGCGTCAACATCGAGGCGGGCTATGAGGGCGTAAGGCTCATGAAAAAGCACGTGGAGCGCAGCTTCATCCCCGGCGTCGTGTCCGGCATCGGCGGCTTCGGCGGTCTGTTCGCGCCCGATCTCACGGGAATGTCCGAG
>CAJOFI010000232.1 GCA_905233595.1 uncultured Oscillospiraceae bacterium
ACCCTCGTGGCCGTCCTGTCCGCCAGCTTTGCGCCCACTAGACTCCCGGAGGCTCTTTGGTTTTGGCTTCTTATAACCATCTGAGGATGGCGGCTTGGAACTGTTGCGTGAGTTCTTGTTCAACTGCTCTCGCAGCTCTGCTATGGTTTGCTGCAGACCCGAAATCGTTTGATGCAAAGTCGATACGGTTTCGGTGAGCTGCTTAACCTGCTCAGTTAATTGCTCTTCCAATAGGGTCATGCAACTCGCCTCCCGTCCCTGTTTTCTACAATCCTATTGTACAGGAAATGGAGACAACCGGCAAATCCGGCCACTGGCACTTTGACTGTGCAAAACTATTTCCGAAACTCAGCCCCTATTGATGCAGTTATCATCATTTCAGGAGAATATGACGGCCTGCGGGCTTCTTTCTCCGCTAATTGTTGAATGCGCTTCTGCGGTTATCCACAGCAGCTTGGCAACACGCCAAATGCTCGAATGATGGCGCGGTTGTTGGCTCAAAATTTTCTACGTTTTGACGATACCTTTTTCGCAGTATCTGAACAGTTACTATTTCTTTTTTGGAACTGGATTCCAACATAGGTACAATATAGCACTTTTCGGAATATGAAGCAATGCTTTATTCAAATCCTCTTTTCATACAGTCTGAGCGCCAGGGCCTGGTCCGCCTGGGCGCGCATGGCGGCGTGCCAGATGGGGCCGAGCGCGTTGTCCTCCCGGGAGAGCTGGCGCAAGGACGCGGCTACGGCCTCGCCCGTGCCCTCGAACAGGGCGCAGAAGCGGTCATATACGGTCTCTGTCGGGGCGTTTTCCAGCTCGGACGCGATCATCCCCTGGATCACCGCGATGGGCAGCGCCGCCTTCAGGGTGCATAGGATGACGAGGTGCGCCAGATGCTCCCGGGTGTATTTCTTCTTCACGGGCGGGGGAATGACGCCGAGCTTCACATAGTTGTTCACCATCGAGGCGGTGAGCCCCCTGCCGTCGGGACCGGGGACCGCGCCGAGGTAGCGCTCCATCAGGGACAGCACCTGGTCCATGTAAAGCTCAAGGTCCGGCAGCTCGTCCCAGCGGGGCAGGGAACGCTGTGGGAAGGAGCCGCCTGCCTCCCCTGTGGAATGGTTTTCGTTCATATCCGTATAACACCTCGCTTACAGAAGAATAATACATCGTGGCGGCGAAAAACACAAGAATTATTTAACAAAAATGGTTGACATGGATGGAATGTTTTGATAACATAGTAATGAGAACTAGATTATACGGTTTAGGAGGATGCGTCCCATGAAGATCACGGTATACGGCGATTCGATCCTGAAGGGGATCCTGCTGGTGAACGGGAAATATACGATCAACCGCGAGTGGGAAAGGCGCATGGCGGGGGACCTGGGGCTCGAGATCCGCAACCGCTCGCGTTTCGGCTGCACGATCCGCAAGGCCCTCGATATGATCCGCCGGGACAGTGCGGAGATGGCCCGAGGGGAGGAGTACGCCGTGCTGGAGTTCGTACGACTGCAAGACCCCGCCGAAGCAGTTCGTGGAGAGCTACCGCGAGGCGATCCGCCTTCTGCGGGAGAGCGGGCGCACGCCGGTGCTCCTGACCCTGCCGCCCATCCACTCCGAGCGCTACCTGTCCTTCATCTGCCGGGGCGGGCTGTCCCGGGAGCGGATCCTCTCCTGGCTGGGGGACGTGGACGCCATCTACCGATGGCAGGCCAAGTATTCGGAGATGGTCGCCCATATCGCGGCGGAGGAACATACCGGGATCGTCGACCTGCGGGGCGCGTTCCTGCGGGACGGACGGCCTCCGGAGGAGCTGCTCTGCGCGGACGGCATCCACCCGTCCAGGGAGGGGCAGAGCGTCATTTTCGAGACCCTCCGGCTCGCCGTGTGAGGCATTGTCATTTTCACCAAAAACAAAACGAAAAACCGTGGGCGGCCTCCGGGCCGAGCACGGTTTTTCCTTTGCGCGGCGCGGCTTTCCCGGCGCCATAGCAAAAAAAGGAAACCACGAAATGACGTATTTGCGCTCGTTGACAGACACTACATGTTGTGCTAGGATAGCAGAGCGAAAAAAGGATTATGTAACCGAACCGAGGAGATGGAGACAGCCTATGAAGATCATCAAGAGAAACGGCTCCGAGGCCGTTTTTGACATCACCAAGATCATTGCCGCCGTCACGAAGGCAAACGAGGTCGTGTCCGAGGAGCTGCGCATGACGTCGACGCAGATCCGCCGCATCGCGGATTCCGTGGAGAAGAGCTGCGTGGAGCTCGGCCGCTCCCCCTCCGTGGAGGAGATCCAGGACATGGTCGAGGAGCAGATCATGGCCCACGGCGCCTACGAGGTGGCGAAGAAATACATCACATACCGCTACACCCGTTCCCTCGTCCGCCAGTCGAACACGACGGACGACAGGATCCTCAGCCTCATCGAGTGCAACAACGAGGAGGCCAAGCAGGAGAACGCGAACAAAAACCCCGTGGTCAACAGTACCCAGCGCGACTACATGGCCGGCGAGGTCAGCCGCGACATCACGAGCCGCATCCTCCTGCCGAAGGACATCGTCGAGGCCCATGAGGAGGGAATCATCCACTTCCACGACGCGGACTACTACGCCCAGCACATGCACAACTGCGACCTCGTGAACCTGGAGGACATGCTCCAAAACGGCACCGTCATCACCGGCACGCTCATCGAGCGCCCCCACAGCTTCGCCACGGCCTGCAACATCGCGACCCAGATCGTCGCCCAGGTCGCCTCGAACCAGTACGGCGGGCAGAGCATCTCCCTCGCCCACCTCGCGCCCTTCGTGCAGGTCAGCCGGGAAAAGATCCGCGGCATCGTGCGCGGGGAATTCGAGTATCTCGGCGTCGAGCCCACCGAGGAACAGCTTGAGCACATCGTGGAGGAGCGCCTGCTCAAGGAGATCGGCACCGGCGTGCAGACCATCCAGTACCAGATGGTCACGCTCCTCACCACCAACGGACAGGCGCCCTTCGTCACCGTCTTCATGTACCTCAACGAGGCGAAAAACGAGCAGGAGAAGAAGGACCTGGCCCTGATCATCCGGGAGACGCTGGAGCAGCGCCTGCAGGGCGTGAAGAACGAGCAGGGCATCTGGGTCACCCCCGCCTTCCCGAAACTCATCTACGTCCTGGAGGAGGACAATATCCGGGAGGATTCGCCGTATTACTATCTCACGGAGCTCGCGGCCAGGTGCACCGCGAAGCGCATGGTGCCCGACTACATCAGCGAGAAGAAGATGCTCGAGCTCAAGGGGGACGTGTATGTCTGCATGGGCTGCCGGAGCTTCCTCACGCCGGACCGCTTCACGGACGCAGGCGTCGGCAACATCGCGAACGCCGGCAATTACGAGCCCGGAAAGCACAAGTACTACGGGCGCTTCAACCAGGGCGTCGTCACCATCAACCTGCCGGATGCTGCCCTGTCCTCGGGCGGGAGCTTCGACCGGTTCTGGAAGATCTTCGACGAGCGCCTCGAGCTGTGCTACCGCGCGCTGCTGTGCCGCCACGAGCGGCTCAAGGGCACCCTCTCCGACGCCGCGCCCATC
>CAJOFI010000233.1 GCA_905233595.1 uncultured Oscillospiraceae bacterium
GCGTTGCTCTGATCCTCGACGTGGGGCAGGGCGTTTTCGCGCAGATAAGTCTCGATCTCGGCGCGGGGCGTTTCCAGCAGCGGGCGCACGATACGCCCCCTTTGGGGCGGGATGCCGCAGAGCCCGCGCAGGCCGCTGCCGCGCGTGAGGTTTAACAGCAGGGTCTCGGCGTTGTCGTCGGCGTTGTGGGCGGTGGCGATCTTGTCGCAGCCCAGCGCGTCGGCGCTTTTTTCGAGGAAGGCGTAGCGCAGCTCACGCGCGGCTTCCTCGGCGCCGAGGCGCCGCGCCTTCGCGTAAGCAGGCACGTCGCCATGCTCTATGATACAGGATATGCCGCGCGCGCGGCAGAAATCCGCCACGAATTCCGCGTCCCGCCGGGAAGCCTCCCCGCGCAGGCCGTGCTCGTAGTGGGCGGCGCAGACCCGTCCACAGCAGGTGCAGCAGGCAGATCGAATCGCTTCCGCCCGAGACGGCGCAGAGCACCCGGCTCCCGCGCGGAAGCAGGGACTCAGTAATCCTCATGCCGCCGCTCCAGAGAGCTGAAGGAGGTATATTCCGGCAGCCAGTTGAGCTCCACCGTGCCGGTGGCGCCCTTGCGGTTTTTCAGAATGATCGCCTCGGCGAGATTCGGGTTCTCGCTCTCGCGGTTGTAATAGCCCTCGCGGTAGAGGCCGATGACCACGTCCGCGTCCTGCTCGATGGCGCCGGACTCGCGCAGGTCGCTGAGCTGCGGGCGCTTGTCCTGGCGGCTCTCGTTGGCGCGGCTGAGTTGGCTGAGGCACACAACGGGGACGTTCAGCTCCTTCGCCATGATCTTGAGCATACGGCTGATGTCGCTCACCGCCTGGGTGCGGCTCTCGTTCGACCAGTTGTGCCCGCTGCCCGAGGACTGCATGAGTTGCAGGTAGTCGATGACGATGAGGTCGATCTTCGGGAGGCGGCGGCACTGGGCGTTCATGTCCGAGACGGAGAGCGTGGGGTTATCGTCGATGCGGATATCCGCCGCGGCGAGCGCCTGCGCGGCCTCGGAGACCTCGCGCCACTGCTGGGGCGAGAGCTCGCCCGTGAGCAGGTTCTTGAGCGGCACCAGCGCCGCGCGGGAGAGCAGACGCATGACGAGCTGCTCCCGGCTCATTTCCAACGAGAAGATGGCTACGGTTTTGCCGAGGTTCAGACCCGCGTAGAGCGCGAAGTTCAGCCCGATGCTGGTCTTGCCCATACCGGGTCGCCCGGCGGCGAGGATCAGCTCCGAGCGGTTGAGGCCGAGGATCGTGCTGTCCAGGTCGGGAAGCCCCGTGGAGAGCCCCGGGATCTTGTTGCCGGAGCTTGCGGCCTCGTTGAGCTCGTCGAAGACGTTCTGCACCACCGCCGAGATGGGCAGCAGCCCGCCCACGTTGCGCCCGCTGCGCAGGGCGTAGATCTTCTGCTCGGCGATCTCGAGGGCGCTGTCGGCCTCGCCCGTACCCTCGTAGACGAGGGTGTTGATCTCGTCCGCCGCCTCGCCCAAGCGGCGCAGCAGCGCGCGGTCGCGCACGATGGCGGCGTACTCGAGCACGTTCGCCGCCGTGGGCGTGACGCGCATGATCTCCGCCACGTAGCTCTCGCAGGTGTCTGTCCACACGCCGCGCACCTTCATCTGGTCGAGCACCGTGACCGGGTCGATGGTCTGCCCGTAGGAGAACATGGCGAACATGGTCTCGAAGATGTCCCGGTTGAGCTTGATGTAGAACTCGTCCGCCTTCAGATGCTCCAGCACCTCGGGGATGCAGCGCGCGTCAATGAGCATGGAGCCGATGACCGCCTGCTCCGCCGGGGCGGAGTGCGGTGTTTTTTTGCCTAACAGCTCGTCCATACGATTAGCCTTTCCTTGTGGTGAGGGGAGACGCAGAATGAATCGTGAACAGTGAATCGTTGCGATGTCGCTTCGCGACGATTGGAATTTGTCCCCGAAGGGGACTCCTTCTCCATTCACTTTTCACCATTCTCTTTTTACTTCTTAGGAGCTGTGCAGAAATAAATTGTGCAAAGCTGGCGTAGGATTTTTCGCCTGTAGCGAGGCGGAAAATCGCAGGAATACTTTGTGTATTTCAAGATTTGACAACGCACAAGTTATTTCGGAACAGTTCCTTACTTGTCCTCAATGACCATCACGTTGACCGTGCCGCTGACCTCGTAGCCGAGCTTGGCCTTGACGGTGTAACTGCCGAAGTTCTTGATGGGCTCGGCCTGGACGATCTTGTTCTTCTCGATATCAATATCGAACTGCTCCTTGAGCGCCTTGCTGATCGCCTCAGAGGTGACCGCGCCGAAGAGCTTGCCGTTGCTGCCCGCCTTGGCGCGCACGGTGACCTGCACGCCCTCGAGCTTCTTGGCGTTGGCTTCCGCCTCCGCCCTCTCACGGGCGGCCTGAGCGGCCTTGGCCTTCTCCTTGAGCTTGAAGGCGTTGATGGCGTCGGGCGTGGCCTCGGAAGCAAGCCCGCGCGGCAGAAGATAGTTGCGCGCGTAGCCGATGGAGACCTCCTTCATCTCGCCCTTCTTGCCCTGACCGCGAACGTCGGTATTGAAAATCACTTTCATTGCAGAATCTCCTTTCCATAATGTCTCCCTGGGGGGAGACAAGTGAATCGTGAACAGTGAATCGTTATGGTGTCGCTTCGCGACGATTGTACTCAGTCCCCGCCGGGGTTCACTTTTCACTCTTCTCTTTTCACTCTTATTATCCAAAGTATTCGTCGATCGCCGTGTAGACGGCCTTGACGGCCTCGTCCAGCGCGGTGTCCTTGAGCTGCGCCGCCGCGGCGCTGCGGTTGCCGCCGCCGCCGAGCTTCTCCATCAGGATCTGCACGTTCACGTCGCCGATGGAGCGGGCGGAGATGTTGATATTCCCCTTCCCGTCGGGCGAGACGACGACGGAGGCGTCCACCCCGGAGATGTTCAGCAGCTCATCCGCCGCCTTCGCCGCGACGACGCGGTTCTGCGGCTCGTCCGGCGCGGCGATGGCGACCTTGCCGCGCAGCGTCGCCTGCTGCAAGATCTTATAGCGCGCCACGGTGTCGTCGAGCCCGGACTGGAAGAGCTTCTTGACCTCCGCCGTGTCCGCCCCGCCGCGCCGCAGATAGGCCGCCGCGTCAAAGGTGCGCTCACCGGTGCGGATGGAAAAGCTCTTGGTATCGAGCACCATGCCCGCGAGCATCGCCTCCGCCTCACAGCGCAGCAGATCGCCCAGGTCGCTGACCTCCTGGAGGATCTCGGTCACGAGCTCGCAGGCGGAGGAGGCGTAAGGCTCGATAAAGCCCAGCGCCGCGTTGTGGATGTAGGTCGCGGCGACGCGGTGGTGGTCGATGACGGCGACGCGGTTGCACTTCTCGAGAAGCTCCGCGTCCTCGACCTGCTCGGGGCGGTTCGTGTCCACCACGACGAGCAGCGTCCGGCCGTCCGCCATCTGCCGCGCCTCCTTGGGGCTGACGAAGGCGGCCTTGTAGGCTTCATCCTTTTGCAGGCGCTCGATGAGGCTGTGGCTCGCGTTATGCTCCAGGTCGATGGCGATATGCGCGCGCACGCCGCACTTACGCGCCATGCAGCAGATGCCGACAGCGGCGCCGACGGCGTCGAGATCGGCAAAGCGGTGCCCCATCACGAGCACCTGCGAGGAATCGCGCATCAGCTCGGCGAGGGTGTTGGCCATCACGCGGGACTTGACCTTCGTGCGCTTTTCGACCTCGAGGCCGCGCCCGCCGTAGAACTCGAAGCTCAGGCGGTTCTTGATGACCACCTGGTCGCCGCCGCGGGAGAGCGCAAGCTCCATCGCCTTGTCGGCAAACTGCAGCCCCTCGCCCAGGGAGTCCCCCTCCTCGCCGAAGCCGATGCTGATGGAGGCGGTGATGCCGTTCGGGCTCTCGATCTGGTGCATCTGCTCGACGACGGCGAAACGGTTCTGCTTCATCTCGTCCAGGTTCTGCTTCTCGAAGAGCGCGAGATAGCGGTCGCGGTCGTAGCGGCGCAGGATGCCGTGGAAGCCGTCGCACCACTGGCTCAGGCGCTCCTCCACCGCGTCGCGCAGCTCGTTGCGCACGCGCTCGGTCTGGTTGCGCCCCAGCTCATCCAGATTGTCGATGATGACGATGCCGG
>CAJOFI010000234.1:0-6077 GCA_905233595.1 uncultured Oscillospiraceae bacterium
CCTGGCCGCCCATCTCAGCGTAGAGCACCGTCTTATCGAGCACGAGGATGGCCTCGGTTCCGGCGGTGATCTCCTCACGGAACTCACCGTCTGCGACGATGGCGAGCACCTTCGCCTCCACGCTCTCTTTGTCGTAGCCCTCGAAGGCGGTCTCGGGGATGTCCTTGCCGAACTCGAGCCCCGCCCAGCCGAGGTCGCCCAGCGCCTCTCTGGCCTTGCGGGCGCGCACGCGCTGCTCCTCCATGAGGGCTTTGAAGCCTGCCTCGTCCACGCTCATGCCCTCGTCGGCGCACATCTCCACGGTCAGATCGACCGGGAAGCCGTAGGTGTCGTAAAGCTTGAAGGCGTCCGCGCCGGAGAAGACGCTCTCGCCCTTCTCCTTGTGCGCGCTCAGAAGCTCGGAGAAGATCTTCATCCCGGCGTCGATGGTCTTGGCGAAGTTTTCCTCCTCGGTCTTGATGACGCGGGTGATATAGGCCTGTTTCTCCCGCAGCTCGGGATACTGGCACTCGTTCTCGCGCACCACCGTGTCCACGACCTCAAAGAGGAAGGGCTTGTTCACGCCCAGCAGCTTCCCGTGCCGCGCGGCGCGGCGCAGCAGACGGCGCAGCACATAGCCGCGCCCCTCGTTGGAGGGCAGCACGCCGTCGCAGATCATGAAGGTGGCGGAACGGATATGGTCGGTAATGACGCGCAGCGACACGTCCTTCTGATGGCTCTGGCCGTAGAAGGCGCCGGTCAGCTCGCTTACCTTGTGGGTGATGTTCATGACCGTGTCCACGTCGAAGAGGGAATCCACGTCCTGGCAGACGACAGCCAGACGCTCAAGCCCCATGCCGGTGTCGATGTTCTTCTGCTTGAGCTCGGTGTAGTGCCCCTCGCCGTCGTTGTCGAACTGGGAGAAGACGTTGTTCCAGACCTCGATATAGCGGTCGCAGTCACAGCCGACGGTGCACCCGGGCTTGCCGCAGCCGTATTTCTCCCCGCGGTCGTAGTAAATTTCAGAACAGGGGCCGCAGGGACCGGCGCCATGCTCCCAGAAGTTGTCCTCCTTGCCGAAGCGGAAGATGCGCTCGGCGGGGATGCCGATCTCGTCGTGCCAGATGTTCCACGCCTCGTCGTCGTCCACGTACACGGAGGGATAGAGCCGCTCGGGGTCAAGCCCCACCCACTTGGGGGAGGTCAGAAATTCCCAGCTCCAGGCGATAGCCTCATGCTTGAAGTAGTCGCCGAAGGAGAAGTTGCCCAGCATCTCGAAATAGGTGCCGTGGCGGGCGGTCTTGCCGATGTTCTCGATGTCGCCGGTGCGGATGCACTTCTGGCAGGTGCAGACGCGGTGGCGCGGCGGCTCCTGCTCGCCCTTGAAGTAGGGCTTCATCGGCGCCATGCCGGAGTTGATGAGCAAGAGGCTTGCGTCCCCCTGGGGGATCAGCGAGAAGCTGGGCAGGCGAAGGTGACCCTTCGTCTCAAAAAAGCTGAGAAACATCTCACGCAGTTGGTTCAGTCCGTATTTTTCCATGCTTTCCTCCTGAAAAAAAGATAGCTTCGCCCCGTACAGGGGCGAAGCTGAATTCGCGGTACCACCCTGATTATCGCTTGCGCGATCTCTCAAGCGCCTTTAACGCAGGCATACGCCCCACTCCTCGCGGGGTGACTCGGAAACGGCTACCGAAGCCGCGCACAGGATCTCGCAGCAAACGATCCCTCTCTGCGGTGCCGGGTCTTCGGTTCTTTTTCGTCAACGTCTATGTAATTTTAACACAGGAAACGCAATTGTCAAGCATTTCCGCGACATTTTCTGACGATGGAGCCCGCCGGGGCAAAGACGGGCAGCGCCATGCGGAAGGGCATCATGGCGCGGCGGGTGTCCTCGATGGGCGCGCCCTCTTCGTCAAAGAGCGCCTGCGCCGTGAATGCGACGGGCTTTGCCCCGGGCAATTTGTTGCGCTGGGTCAGCAGCGCAAGCCCCGTCTCCCCGCAGCGCTCCACCACCGCGACGACGTCCGCTTCGGTGAAATACGTCGCGTCGGGGTAATACTGCCCCGGCTCGCCGAAGTAGAAGCCCGTGGTGTAAGGCCGGTGGCTGACCATGTCGGTCTCGTGCAGCCAAACGGGGTCAAGGCTCTCCCCTTTGATCGCCGCGTCGAGCGCGTGGCGGTAGGCGTTGGTGACCACGGCGGTATAGTAGGCGGACTTCATGCGCCCTTCGATCTTGAAGCTCGTGATCCCCGCGTCGATCAGCTCCGGAAGGTGCGCGATCATGCACATATCGCGGGAGTTCATGATGTGCGTGCCGCCGTCCTCGCTGATCTCGAAATACTGCCCCGGGCGCTTCTCCTCCACGAGATGGTACTTCCAGCGGCAGGGCTGGGCGCACTGTCCGCGGACAGCAGGCAGCGCCCCGAGAAGGACACGCACATCGCCCCGTGCACGAAGGCCTCGATGCGCAGCTGAGGCGGGGTGTTCGCGCGGATGCGTCGGATATCCTCGAGCGGGGTCTCCCGCGCGAGCACGACGGTGTCCGCGCCGAGGGAATAGAGCTCGTTTGCCGCGGCGCTGTTGATGACGCCGAACTGCGTGCTCACGTGGCGTTTGAGCTTCGGCGCGTACTTTCGCGCAAGCGCAAGCACGCCGAGATCGGCGATGATGAGCGCGTCCGCCCCCGCGTCCTGCAGAAAGGCGAGGTATTCCGGCAGCTCCTCAAGCTCCTCCTCGCGCGGAAGGGTGTTGCAGGTGACGTAGACCTTCACGCCTTGCGCGTGGGCGTAGGCGACCGCCTCGCGCAGCTTTTCGTCGGAAAAATTCACCGCCGAGGCGCGCATACCGAAGCGCCGCCCCGCGAGGTAGACCGCGTCCGCCCCGTAGAGGACGGCCATCTTCAGCCGCTCCATATCCCCCGCGGGGCTTAAAAGCTCCAGCGCCTCAGTAGCTCTGGGTCGCGACAAAGTTGTTGAATTCATAGGCATTGGTGAAGAACCTGTGCGTCCCGGTCTCGGTATCCAGGGCGTAGTAGTAGAAATTCGTGTTCTCCGGGTAGAGCGTCGCGCGGATCGAGGTCAGCCCCGGATTGCAGATCGGCGTCGGCGTCAGACCGGTGTAGAGACGGGTGTTGTAGGGGCTGTCCTCCTCGAGCATGGAGGCCGTGGGCGCGCCCTCGTGGTCGGGGTAGAGATAGAGCGTCGTCGCGTCGATGCCGAGGGGCATGCCCGCGCGCAGGCGGTTGTAGATGACCGAGGCGATGGTGCCGCGTTCCGCGTCGTTCGCAGCCTCCTTCTCAATCATGGAGGCGATGGTGATGACCTCCTTGATGCTCTGGTTCCGCTCCTCCATGCGCTGCACGAGCTCCGCCGTCATGCGGTAGTGGAAGTTCTCGAGGAACTTGTTGATCGCGCTCGAGGCCTGCATGCCGACGTAGAATTCATAGGTGTCCGGGAAGAGGAAGCCCTCGAGGCGGTTGGCCTGCCCCGCGTCCTCCTCGCTGAGAAAGTCGTAATTGAAGCCATAGCTCGCCGCGGCGCTCATGAGATCGTCGTAGTTGGCGACGCCCTTCTCCTCCAGAAGCAGGAAGGTCTGGCGCATGCTGTAGCCCTCCGGGAAGGTCACGGACACCGTGACGGCGCCGCCCGAGCCGGGGCGCATGTTCTGCACCAGCGCGCGGTAGTCGAAGGTGCTGCGCAGCTCGTACTCGCCGGGCTTGATCTTCGTATCGGCGTGGGAGAAGCGCCCGAAGAGCTCAAAGAGCCACCTGTACTCGATAAGCCCCGCCTCCTTGAGCGTACCGGAGACGTAGTCCATATCCGCGTGCGTAACGCGCTTGGTGCCGGTCTTCACGCCGTTATCGTCGAAGGTGTCCACTGTCTCGGAAGTGAAGATGCTCATGGGCAGGGTCACGGTCGTGGTATAGGGCGTCTTGTTGAGCGCCAGCATATCGCTCGCCGCCATCCAGGTCAGGCAGGCCAGCACCACGCCCACGCAGATGATGAACACGAAGTACATGATCCCGCCGAGGCAGCCCGAGCGGTACTCGTGGCTCTGCCGGATGGGGCGGTAATCCCGCTCCGAGGCCTCGTCCCCGGTGTAGTTGTAAGCCTGCTCCCCGGTCTCGTCGATGAGCAGCCTGTCAACGCCGCTGAGATTGCCGCGCTTTTCCCGGCTGCTCTTCGGTCTGCGCGCGCTGCTGCGGCTCTTTTTGCGGTTTCGCGCCTGTGCGGTGCGGAAAACCTCGTCGATTTTATCATACTCTTGCGCCATATCGGAACTCCTTGAGAATACGGCACCGGAACCGTCTCCGCTCCGGGTGCATAAGATGGCATGAGCGCGGCGAAAGCCCGGCGCTCCACGGCGATAACGCCGCCGTTCGATCCGCAAACGCGCGGCAGGATCAATAAAACGCGGAGAAAGGACACATCATGTTCTGCAACGGCTGCAACAACAATACCCTCTGGTTGCCGCGGGCGGCAACGGCTGGAACGGCTGCGGCTGCGGCTGCGACAACAACAACGGCTGCGGCTGCGGCTGCAACTGAGAGAACGCGCACGCAACGGGGCTTCTTCGGAAGCCCCACTTTTTACTTTATGTGCTCTAACAGGATGCGGTAGATCTCGTCGTTCTTCTCGTCCACGTCCCGCTCCGCGCCGTTTATGAGGTAGGGGATGCGCGTCCAGCCGTAGAAATCCGCCGCCTTGTCCGCCGTGCGCAGGCAGCGCTCGAGATAGGCGGCGTCCTGCTCGTGAATATCGGCCTTGGTGTGGGTCTTCTCCTGGCGGCGGCGCATGCGGGCAAGCGAGGTCTCGACGCTGCACTCGAGATAGAGCACGAGGTCGGGCTTCGGAAGCCCCATCTTGCCGTATTCGAGATCGCCCAGCCACGCAAAGAAGGCGGGCAGCTCCTCATCCGAGAGCTTCGAGCCCTGGTGCACGGCGTTGGAGGTCGTATAGCGATCCGAGAGGATCAGCCCGCCCTGCTCGTAAAGCTCCCCCCAGTCGCCCCGGTAGGAGGCGAAGCGGTCCACCGCGTAGAAGGTGGAGGCCGTGTAGGCGTTTACGTCCGAGGGGCGGCTGCCAAACTCGCCGCCGAGATACATGCGAATGAGCGCGCTGCTCGGCTTGTCGTAGCGCGGGAAGACAATATGATTATACTCGATTCCGTCCTTTTCCATTCGTGCGCAGAGGCGGCGGTACTGCGCGGATTTCCCGCTGCCGTCGATGCCCTCGAGCACGATGAGCTTTCCTTTTGCCATGCTCTCTCCTTAAATCTGGCTGAATACCTCGCCGATGTTCTGATGGATCACCAGATCGGCGTAGTGGTCGTAGGGCGTCTTGCCCCGGTTGACGAGGACGAGCTGATCGCCCCGGTAGTAATTGATAAGCCCTGCGGCGGGATAGACGTTCAGGGAGGTGCCGCCGATGATGAGCATTTTCGCCTTGCGGATGTAGTCGATGGCGGCGCGCATGATGTCCTGATCCAGCGGCTCCTCATACAAAACGATGTCCGGCCGGATGACGCCGCCGCAGACGCAACGGGGAACGCCGCTGCCCTTGTTCATCTTCTCCGCCGGGTAGGGGCGGCGGCAGCGGGAGCAGTAGGCGCGCAGGATGCTCCCATGCAGCTCGAGGACGTTCTGACTCCCCGCCGCCTGGTGCAGCCCGTCGATGTTCTGCGTCACCACGGCGCGCAGCTTGCCCTCCCGCTCCAGCTCGGCCAGGCGCAGATGGGCGCGGTTGGGCTTGACGCCCTCAATGACCAGCTTCTCGCGGTGGAAGCGGAAATACTCCTCGGGGTTTTCCTCAAAAAAGCTGTGGCTCAGGATCGTCTCCGGCGGGTAGCGCCACTTCTGGTTATAAAGCCCGTCCACACTCCGAAAGTCCGGAATGCCGCTCTCGGTGCTGACGCCCGCGCCGCCGAAGAACACGATGTTATCGCATTCCGCCACCCAGTTTTTGAGTTTCAGGATTTGCTCGTCCATGCCTCTTGCCCCTTCCTTAGGAACTGTTCCGAAATAACTTGTGCAATCTGACTTGCCTTTTTCACCTGTAGCTTCGTTGTCAAATCTTGAAATACACAAAGTATTCCTGCGA
>CAJOFI010000234.1:6125-7048 GCA_905233595.1 uncultured Oscillospiraceae bacterium
TCCTTAATATAATGAATGCTGAAGAATGAAGAATGAATACTGAAAAATTTTGGTGTCGCTTCGCGACGGATTCAAATTTTCATGAAGCGGACACACTTTTTTCTTCTGACCTTCGTTCTCGCTCTTTTTTCCTATTATACACGAAGAGTGCGCAATTGGCAAGACAGGCAGGGCTTAACAACACAGTAATTGAATGCGTTAGGAACTCTATAAGAAAGAATGTTCTTCTAAACGCCCTATCTCCAATATCATGTTCGATTGCCTCCTTGACCCTTTTCGTATCTTAAATGGTATTTCTTGTAAAACTTGATTTCCGTGCATCTATATGTTCGATGCTTGACTTTGTTCTTCTGCTTCCTCAAAGCTGTCCGAAGTTGTCTTTATGTGCCCGAGCTCTTTCTCAGTTAATACTGATACCCGATAGAAAGTAGACAAAGATTTACGAGTCAGAATTGCGCCAGACAAGGCGGGCTCCGCAGAGCATAATGGACATATATGGTGAAGGAGCCCAACGAAGTATGGCACAATTCTGGCCGCAAAGATTGTCTTGTTTTTATTGGGTATCAGTATAAAAGCACAGAAATTGAAAAAAGTGCCATGGGGAAATCGTGGATTGTAAGGATCCCCGGCTTACCCTCGCAGACGTGGGGAACGGCATTCACAATGCGCATGGCGGTGAGTACGTAGCCCTCGTAGCTGAGCTCCTGCGGCTCCTCCGGGCGGCTGACGTTCATATCCACCTGCAGGTTCGGGTCGCCCTCAATTCGGACGCTAATCTGACCGACGCGGTCGGTGTAGGGCCAGTCCTTGGCTATATCCTGACTCATACGGTTGACGTGCTCAATGACGATAGCCTCTCTGCCGTTTATAATACCGGCGGTGCGCACCCAGACGGCGCCTACCTTGCCCGGCTCGATGGTGCC
>CAJOFI010000235.1 GCA_905233595.1 uncultured Oscillospiraceae bacterium
GTTATCGTTGTTCTTTAATTTATAAGTTGCCCGTTTTATGGTGGCCAGGCGCCACCGCTCGCTTATCCGGCCTCCACACCCCCGTCGAAACCGGTACGCCCCCATATCAAGCGGCGCAAATGCGCCGCTTTTTCCACACAGCGAGGTGCTTCAGATGAAAAAGAAACCCATTGTCGCCTTCCTCTACGATTTTGACAAGACGCTCTGCACCACCGACATGCAGGATTACGCCTTCATCCCCAGCCTCGGCTACACGCCGGCGGAGTTCTGGAAGATCGCCAACACCTTCGGTTGGAACAACCACATGGACGGCCTGCTGGCCTACATGTACACGATGATCGACGAGTGCCGCAGGAAGGGCATCCGCTTGGAGCGCGAGTATCTGGTGAAGTGCGGGCATGCGATCCAACTCTTCCCCGGCGTGAAGGACTGGTTTTCGCGCATCAACGCCTTCGGCGCGGAGCTCGGCGTGGAGGTCGAGCACTACGTCCTCTCCGGCATCGCGCATGAGTTCAGGGAGATCTACGCCTGCGAGTTTCTCTACGGCACGGACGGCGTCGCCATGTGGCCGAAGCTGGACGTCAACTTCACCAACAAGACGCAGTTCGTCTACCGCATCAACAAGGGCGTCCTCGACGTGGCGAACGACCGCGAGCTGAACGCCTCCATGCCCGACGACAGCAAGCGCATTCCGTTCACGAACATGATCTACGTCGGCGACGGGCTTTCCGACGTGCCGTGCATGAAGATGATGCGCGCCTACGGCGGTCAGGCGGTGGCGGTGTATCAGGAGAGCAACCGCGCGGGCGTGGAGGGCCTGCTCAAGGACGGGCGCGTGGACTTCATCTTCCCCGCTGACTACCGCGAGGGCACGATGCTGGACACGACGATGAAAAACATTCTGCGAAAAATGGCGATCAGCGAAGAATTGAACGAAGAAAACGCCGAGCAATTAAAAAGCATCCAAGAAAAGCAGCCGTGAGGCTGCTTTTCCCGTTTATTCATCCAATTTGAGCACCGCGAGGAACGCCTCCGTCGGCACCTGCACCGTGCCGAGGGAGCGCATCTTCTTTTTGCCCGTTGGAAAGCTTCGCTTTCAACGGCTTCGCCCCATGATTTTATTCACGCCGCTTCCGCGGCGGCTCGCTTACGCTCGCAAGAGGGCAAAAAGAATCACTCATCAAGCTTCAATACTGCCAGGAAGGCTTCCGTCGGAACTTGAACGGTTCCCAAGCTTCGCATCTTCTTTTTGCCCTCTTTTTGCTTCTCCAGCAGCTTCTTCTTGCGCGTGATGTCGCCGCCGTAGCACTTCGCCAGTACGTCCTTGCGCATCGCCTTGACCGTCTCGCGGGCGATGACGCGCCCGCCGATGGCGGCCTGCACCGGCACCTCGAACAGTTGGCGCGGGATGTTCTCCTTGAGCTTTTCGCACAGCCTCCGTGCTCGCGGGTACGCCTTGTCCTTGTGGGCGATGAAGCTCAGCGCGTCCACCTGATCGCCGTTTAAGAGCAGATCGACCTTCACCAGCTCGCTGGGCCGGTAGCCGGACAGCTCATAGTCCAGCGAGGCATAGCCCTTGGTGTTCGCCTTGAGCGTGTCAAAGAAGTCGTAGATGATCTCGTTGAGCGGCATCTCATAGTGCAGCTCGACGAGGAACGTGTCGAGGTACTGCATGTCCTTGAACTCGCCGCGGCGGTCCTGACACATGGGCATAATGTTGCCGACGTAGTCCGGCGGCGTGACGATAGTCACCTTGACAAACGGCTCCTCGGCGTGCTCGATGACGCCGGGATCGGGGTAATTGTGCGGGTTGTCCACCCGGATCATCGTGCCGTCGGTCTTGTAGACCTCGTAGATGACGCTGGGCAGCGTCGTGACGAGGTCGAGGTCAAACTCGCGCTCCAACCGCTCCTGAATGACCTCCATGTGCAGCATGCCGAGAAAGCCGCAGCGGAAGCCGAAGCCCAGCGCGACAGAGGATTCCGGCTCGAACGTCAGCGACGCGTCATTGAGCTGGAGCTTTTCCAGCGCGTCGCGGAGGTCGGGGTACTTGCTGCCGTCCTCGGTGTAGATGCCGCAGTAGACCATGGAGCGCACCTTGCGGTAGCCCGGCAGCGGCTCGCTCGCGGGGTTCTCCACGCCCGTCACCGTGTCGCCGATCTGCGTGTCGTGCACGTCCTTGAGGCTGGCGATGAACCAGCCCACCTGTCCCGCGCGCAGCTCGCTGGTGGATTCCAGCCCCAGCGGGCGCATCAGGCCGCAGTCCACCACCTGAAATTCCGCGCCCGTCGCCATCATGCGAACGCGCATCCCCGGCTTGAGCGTGCCCTCCATCAGACGCATGTACACGATAACGCC
>CAJOFI010000236.1 GCA_905233595.1 uncultured Oscillospiraceae bacterium
GTCGTCGAGGTCGTGCAGAACGCGTCGTATATCTACGCGCGCAGCGAGCGCGGCGAGGAGCCCGCTCTCGGTTCCGACGGGGCGGCGGCGGTGCAGATTTTGTCGATCCACAAGTCCAAGGGGCTGGAGTTCCCCGTGGTCTTCCTCTGCGACACCGCGCGCAGCTTCAACCGGCAGGACACGCTCTCCGCCGTGCTGGTGCACCCGGAGCTGGGGCTCGGGCCGAAGCGCACCGATCTTACGCGCAGGGTCGAATACCCCACCCTCGCCCGCAGCGCGATCGCCCTGCGGCTCGAGCGGGAGATGCGCTCGGAGGAGCTGCGGCTGCTCTACGTCGCGCTGACGCGCGCGAAGGAGCGGCTCTTCATCACGGCAACGCTCAAGGATCCGGAGAAGGCGATCGAGAGCGCGCGCAGCACACTCAGCGTCCCCATGGCGGTGGAGGTGCTGGCGAAGGCCAATTCCATGGCGGACTGGCTCTTGCGCGCGGCGCTCGCGGACGGGGGATCGCACCTCAGCCTCCGCGTCGCCGAGGGCACGGCGCCGCAGGCGCAGACGGAGGAGGCGGCGCAGAGCAGCGAGCCGGACGGCGAAGCGCTCATCCGGCCGCCGAAGCGCTCCCCTCCAAGGTCACGGCGACCGAGCTCAAGGGGCGCATGGAGCCCGACGAGGAGGCGCAGGCGTTCTTGCCGAAGAAGCGCCGCCCCTTCCGCATGCCGGATTTCGCGCGGCGGGAAAAGCCCCTCAGCGGCACCGAAAAGGGCAGCGCCACCCACCTCGTCCTGCAATACATGGACTTTGCGCGCACCCAAAGCCTCGAGGCCGTGCGCGGGGAGATCGAGCGGCTGCGTATCGAGCGCTTCCTCACCGACCGCGAGGCCGGTGCCGTGGACGCCGAGGCGGTCTTCAGGCTCTTTTCCTCCCCCCTCGGGCAGCGGATGCTGAGCGGGGCGAAGCTGCACCGGGAATTCAAATTCTCCCTGCTCGTGGACGCGAGCCTTCTCGGCGCAGAGCCCGGGGAGGAGGAGCTGCTGCTCCAGGGCGTGGTGGACTGCTGCCTCGAGGAGGAAGACGCGCTCACCGTCATCGACTACAAGACCGACCGCCTGCGCAATCGCGCCGAGTGTGAGGAACGCGCGTTTCTCTACGTCCCCCAGCTCACCGCCTACGCCCGCGCCCTCACGCGCATCTTCCAAAAGCCCGTGAAGGAATGCGCGCTGTACTTCCTGTCCGCCGGGGAGACGGTGGTCGTGGAAATGAAGAACGACGGCGACCCCTCCGGCAAGGAAGCATGACCGCCGCGGCGCGTCGCCCGGCTCACGTTTCCTCTGTCGATCCACGCTTCGGAAAAAATCGGAAAAAGTTTCAGAAAAGTCTTGCAATTCCCGGGAAAACTTTGTATAATATCAAGGCATTTCGCACGGGCGCGGACCTTCCCCATGTGGCTCTCGGGCTTGGAAGAAGGGCGGATGCGTCCCGGAGGAATAGAACAAATATTTTGGAGGAAATCAAATGTCTGTCGTATCCATGAAACAGCTTCTCGAGGCCGGTGTCCACTTCGGTCACCAGACCCGCCGCTGGAACCCCAAGATGGCCGAGTACATCTACTGCGAGCGCAACGGGATCTACATCATCGACCTGCAGAAGACCGTCAAGAAGCTCGAGGAGAGCTACAACTTCGTGCGTGACCTGGCCGCCAACAACGGCACCATCCTTTTCGTCGGCACCAAGAAGCAGGCCACCGACGCCGTGCGCGAGGAGGCTTCCCGCGTCGGCATGTACTACGTGAACGCCCGCTGGCTCGGCGGTATGCTCACCAACTTCAAGACCATGCGCACCCGCGTGGACCGTCTGGCTCAGCTCAAGAAGATGCAGGAGGACGGCACCTTCGATATGCTGCCCAAGAAGGAAGTCATGAAGCACCTGGGCGAGATGGAGAAGCTCGAGAAGTATCTCGGCGGCGTGAAGGACATGAAGCGCCTTCCCAGCGCCCTCTTCGTCGTTGACCCCCGCAAGGAGCACAACGCCATCGCCGAGGCCCGCAAGCTGCACATCCCCATCGTCGCCATCGTCGATACCAACTGCGACCCCGACGAGGTCGATTACGTCATCCCCGCCAACGACGACGCGATCCGCGCCATCCGCCTGATCTCCTCCACCATGGCCAACGCCGTGCAGGAAGGCCGTCAGGGCGCTGACAACGAGGTCGAAGAGGCCGCCGAGGCCTCTGTCGAGGAGTAACACGCAAGGGCGCCTTTGCGCGCCCTTGCTTCGGGTATATTTATATAGGAGGAATATTTACTATGGCTTTTACCGCTCAGGATGTAAAAACGCTGCGTGAGATGACCAACGTCGGCATGATGGACTGCAAGAAGGCGCTCCAGGCTTGCGACGGCGATATGGAGAAGGCTGTTGACTGGCTGCGTGAGAAGGGTCTGGCCAAGGCCGCGAAGAAGGCCGGTCGTGTGGCCGCCGAGGGTATGGCTTACGCCCAGGTCTGCTCCGGCTGCGGCGCCGCCGCCATCGTCGAGGTCAACTGCGAGACGGACTTCTGCGCCAAGAGCGAGGCTTTCGAACGACGCCCCCGCCGACGTGGAGGCCCTGATGCAGTGCAAGTACCCCGGCAGCGACCTGACCGTGACCGAGACCATGCCCGAGAAGGTCATGAGCATCGGCGAGAATCTGCAGATCCGCCGCTTCGCCCGCTTTGCCGAGCCCACCAACGTCTCCTACGTCCACGCCGGCGGCGCCCGCGCCGTTCTGGTGAACCTGGCCGTCGAGGGCGGCATTGACGCCAGCGAGATCGGCAAGAACGTCGCCATGCAGATCGCCGCCATGAACCCCAAGTACTGGGACAAGTCCCTGGTTCCCCAGGCCGACGTTGACCACGAGCTCGAGGTTCAGGTCGCCCTGATGGACAACGACCCGAAGATGGCCGCCAAGCCCCAGGCGATCAAGGAGAAGATCGCCGCCGGCAAGATCAACGCCTTCTACAAGGAAAACTGCCTGCTCCAGCAGGACTTCGTGCGCTCCGACCTGTTCAGCGGCTCCGTCGAGGGCTACATCGCCGACGCCGCCAAGAAGCTGGGCGGTTCCGTCAAGTTCGTTGACGCCATCCACTTCATCAAGGGCGAGGGCATCGAGAAGAAGCAGGAAGACTTCGCCGCCGAAGTCGCTGCCCAGATGAACATGGGCAAGTAAGGAACTGCGCAGAAATAAATTGTGCAAAGATGGCGTAGGATTTTTCACCTGTAGCGAGGCGGAAAATCGCAGGAATACTTTGTGTATTTCAAGATTTGACAACGAAGCTACAGGTGAAAAAGGCAAGTCAGATTGCACAAAAAAACAAGGTTTTTTCACAGCCCCTTTCGTTTTGAGTCGTGAGTTTTGAGTTTTGAGAGTATTTCAGAACTTTTTCAGTGGCAAAAGCAGGATGCCATTGAGAAACGCCGAGATTTTACGGTTGTATCAAAATCTCGATTTCTGCCTGCCTTATTCCCGGAAACCGGCTTTAACTTCTGATCCGTTCTCCTCAAAACTCAAAACTATATCGCATCCCCTTTTTTGCGTCAGAAAACACGCTCGACGCTTCTACAGAAGGCGGCGCAGAGCTTCAGGCGAAAGCCCTTGTCCGGGGCGGTGCGGATCGGGGCGGCGGCGTAGAAGCGCGCGAAGGCGTCCGCCAGGTCGAAAAGGCCGCGTTCGGAATCCGTGAGCGCGATGCGCCGCAGAAGCGCCTTCTCCGTCTCGCCCCAGGTGTGTTTGCCGTCCGGGGCGCGCTCGTCCTCGAGCAGCACGCGGCAGCGCGCGTACGCCCATTGCAGGCGGTAGAGCGGGTTCGCCGCGTCCTGCCGCCGGGCGAGCGCGGGGGCTATGTTCGCAAAGCGCGCGGGCGAAAAGTCCGGGGGCGTTCCCGGCGCAAGGGTGTAAAGCCTGCTCAGCGCCGCGTCATACCAGGCGTCCGAGAGGCGGAAATTGAGAAAGCCCCCCGCCGTCGTGACGGAAGCAAACAGCGGCGGCAGCCTGAGGC
>CAJOFI010000237.1 GCA_905233595.1 uncultured Oscillospiraceae bacterium
GTGCAGGAATACTTTGTGTATTTCAAACTTTTGCAACGCAGAGCCGGCGGAAATTTGCCGGTAGACGCCGAAGCTGGATTAATCAGCGCTTCCTTAGCTCAGCTCCGGAAAGAAGGCTTTCAGGCTGGGATAGAGCTTCTTGAAGGTCTGGTAGCGCGCCTCGTAGAGGGCGGTCAGCCCGGGCTCGGGTTCGGTGGTGGAAGCGAGCTCCACCAGCGCGTCCACGGCCTGCTGCACGCTTGAAAACACGCCGCAGCCCACCATCGCGAGCATCGCGCCGCCGTAGCCGGGACCCTGCTCGGTCTTGACCATGTCGAGCGGGATGCCGAGGACGTTTGCGAAGATCCTCCGCCAGAGCGGGGATTTCGCCCCGCCGCCGCAGAGCTTGGAGCGCGGGATCTCCAGCCCCAGCGAGCGCGCGACCTCCAGCGAATCGCGGATGGCGAAGGCCACGCCCTCGAGCACCGCCTGCGTCAGATCGGCGCGGGTGGTGTCCATCGACATGCCGACAAAGCAGCCCCGGGCGTTCACGTCGTTGATGGGGCTGCGCTCGCCCATCAGATAGGGCAGGAAGAAGACGCGGTTGCGCCCCAGCTTCTCCTCTGTGATCGGCGCCTGCTCCCGGGGATAGTCCTCGGTGCGCAAAATCTCCTCGCAGAACCACTTGTTGCAGCTTGCCGCCGAGAGCATGCAGCCCATCAGATGGTAGCCGCCGTCGGCGTGGGCGAAGGCGTGCAGGGCGTTGTTCGGATCGACGCTGAAGCGCTTCGAGGAGATGAACAGCGTCCCCGAGGTGCCGAGGGAGAGGTTGCAGCCGCCCTCGCCGACGACGCCGGTGCCGACCGCCGCCGCCGCGTTGTCGCCCGCCCCGGCGACGACCCTGACCGTCTCCGGAAGCCCCAGCGAGGCCGCGACCTCGCGCTTGAGCGTCCCGACGACTTCGTAGCTTTCAAAGAGCCTCGGCATCTGCTGTTCGCTCACGCCGCAGAGCTCCAGCATCTCCCGCGACCAGCGCCTGTGCTGAACGTCCAGCAGCAGCATACCGGAGGCGTCGGAGTAATCGCAGCAGTGTACGCCCGTGAGCATGAAGTTTATATAGTCCTTCGGGAGCATGATCTTTTCGATGCGCGCGAAGTTCTCCGGCTCATGCTTGCGCAGCCAGAGGAGCTTCGGCGCGGTGAAGCCCGCGAAGGCGATGTTCGCCGTCAGAGCGGAGAGCCTTTCGCGCCCGATCACCGTGTTGAGGTACTCCACCTCCTCGCCGGTGCGCCCGTCGTTCCAGAGGATCGCGGGGCGGATCACCTTGTCGTTCCGGTCGAGCGCGACGAGGCCGTGCATCTGCCCGCCGCAGCCGATGCCCGCGACAAGCCCGGCGTCAAAGCCGCGCAGCAGCGCCTGTAAGCCCTCCGTGCAGGCGCGCCACCAGTCGCCCGGCTCCTGCTCCGCCCAGCCGGGGCGGGGGAAGGCGAGGGGGTAGGCCTTCGTCACCTCGTTTTGGATCTTCCCGGTCTCGTCCACCAGCAGCAGCTTGACCGCCGAGGTGCCAAGGTCGATGCCGATAAAAAACATACTTTCTGACCTCCTGTTCACTGTGTCGTTCCGGGGAAACGCAGAATTGATCGCCCTGCGGCGCCTTCCGGAAAATCAGCGGCTCCTGTGCGCTACCGATGGTACAGCTTCTTCACCTGATATTTAGGCTCGAAGGAGACGTTGACGCCGATTTTCTTGAACAGCTCCTCGTCCACATGGGAGAGGATGACGCTCGAGTGCGCCTCGCAGCCTCTGAGCTTGTCGAGCTGGTCGATGGCGTAGCCCGCCATGGGGTTCGTGACCGCCGAGATGGTCAGGGCGATAAGCAGCTCGTCCGTGTGCAGGCGGGGGTTGTGGTTGCCAAGATGCTCGACCTTGAGGTGCTGGATGGGCTGGATGATGCCCGGCGCGATGAGCAGGAGCTTCCTGTCGATGCCCGCGAGGTGCTTGAGCGCGTTTAAGAGGCAGGCCGAGGCCGCGCCTAAAAGGGAGCTCGTTTTGCCGGTGATGATCGTCCC
>CAJOFI010000238.1 GCA_905233595.1 uncultured Oscillospiraceae bacterium
GTAATCGCCCTGGGTGGTTCCCATCGCCGGTATCTCCCGTCCGGCCTGGGCAAAGGTCGTCGCCCAGCGGGAGTGCGTATGGACAATGCCGCCGCAGGCCGGAAATGCCTTGTACAGCTCCACGTGGGTCGGCGTATCGCTGGATGGTTTCCACTTCCCCTCCACGATATTTCCGTCGAGATCGACCACAACCATATCCTCCGGGGCCATGCCGTCATAGGGAACGCCCGATGGCTTTATCACGACCAGCTCCTTGTCCCGGTCGATGCCGGAGACATTGCCCCAGGTGAAGGTCACAAGACCATATTTCGGCAAGAGAATATTTGCCTCGCAGACCTGCTTTTTCAGTTCTTCCAGCATTTATAAGGCCTCCGTCGCTGTCCGCTCGATGGGCAGTGCTTTTTTGTATCGGGACAGGAACACGTTGAAGCCCGCGATGTCCGAGGTTTCTGCCATGAGGGTGGACGATTTGGCGGTGGCAAACACTTTATTATCGAGATAGTCTTCCAGCGTCTCACCGTCATCTTTCCACAGCATATAGGCCGCGAGAAGAGCCATGCCGTAGGGGCCGCCCTCGCCGGCGGTCTCCATCACGGACACCGGCGCGCCCACTGCGGCGGACAGCATCCGCTGGCCCACCTCCGGGGTCTTAAAGAAGCCGCCGTGACCGTAGAGTTTGTCGATCTGTACCTGCTCTGTCTGCGTAAGAATATCAAGGCCGATTTTGAGCGTTGCCAGGGCAGAGAGCAGATGCGCACGCATGAAATTTGCCAGGGTGAACTTGGCGTTCTGCATCCGGGCGAACACAGGCCGGCCCTCGTCGAGATCGGTCACGCCCTCGCCGGAGAAGTAGTTGTAGCTCAGAAGTCCGCCGCAGTCCGCGTCCCCCTCCAGGGCTTTTCGGAACAGCAGGGTGAAAAGCGAACCCTTATCCACGGGAGCGCCGATGGCGTCCGCAAACTCGGAGAACAGCTCCACCCAGGCGTTTATATCGCTGGTGCAGTTGTTGCAGTGTACCATGGCCACGGGAGCGCCTGCCGGGGTCGTCACCATGTCGATCTCCCGGTGGACGCCGAGAGGCTTATCCGTGACGATCATGGCAAAATCCGATGTGCCCGCGCTGACATTGCCCGTGCGGATGCGGACGGAATTGGTCGCCGCCATACCGGTACCCGCGTCGCCCTCGCAGGGGGCGACGGGAACGCCAGGCTTCAGCGTCCCGGAGGGATCGAGGAACTTTGCGCCCGCCTCCGTGAGCTGCCCGGCGTTTTCCCCGGCCGGAAGTACCCGGGGCAAAATGTCCCGCAGCTTCCAGCTAAATCCACGCGCGGAAATCAACGCATCGAACGAATCGACCATCTTCTCATCGTAGTCGAGCTTTTCGCTGTCGATGGGGAACATACCGGAGGCCTCGCCCACGCCGCAGACCCGCTCGCCGGTGAGCTGCCAGTGGATATAGCCTGCCAGCGTGGTGAGAAACGCGATGTCCTTGACATGCTCCTCGCCGTTTAAGATCGCCTGATACAGATGGGCGATGCTCCAGCGCTGGGGGATGTTGAAGCCGAAAAGCTCCGTCAGCTCCGCGGCGGCCTCGCCCGTGATGGTGTTGCGCCAGGTACGGAATTCGGCGAGCTGCTTTCCATCGGCGTCAAAGGGCAGATAGCCGTGCATCATGGCGGAGACACCGATGGCGCCCAGGGTTTCAATCGGCTGGCCGAGGTTCTTCACAAGGTCGGCATACGCCGCCCGGATGCCCTCGTGCACGGCGTCCATGGAGTACGTCCACACGCCGTTCACCAACTGGTTTTCCCACTCATAGCTGCCGGAGGCGACGGGGATGTGCCGCTCGTCGATGAGCACCGCCTTGATGCGGGTCGAGCCCAGCTCGATGCCGAGAACGCAGTTTGCCGTCTTCATGCCCAGGGGTTCTCCGTGGGATAGGGAAGACTCTTGGGCTGGTTGTACGCGATATCCTTCACGCCCAGGAACTTGAACACCTCGAAGAGCG
>CAJOFI010000239.1 GCA_905233595.1 uncultured Oscillospiraceae bacterium
CCGCCGTGGACGAGGCGGCGCATCTTGACGCGGAGCGGCTTCACACCGCCGCTGCCGCCCTCCGCCGCCGGGAGCGAATAAACGCCGAAACCGCCGCCGCGCTTCTCTATGAATAAATCGGACGCGCCGTTTTTGACGCGTCCGTTTTTTTTACAGCCCGTAAAGGTCGGCGAATTTCTCCTCGAGATAGTCCGTAAACACCGTGGGGTCGAAATTCTCGCCCGTGGCCGCTTCAAACAGCTCGTTCGGCCGGTAGGTGCAGCCGTGGCGCCAGATGCGCTCCCGCAGCCAGTCGTTGATGGGCGCAAAATTCCCGCTGCGGAGGCAGCCGTCCACATCCACCGTCTGCTTCATCTTCCGCAGATACTGGGCTCCGTAGGCGCTGCCAAGAGCATAGGAGGGGAAGTAGCCGATGCTGCCGCCGGACCAGTGGCTGTCCTGCAAGACGCCGCGCTTGTCGTCCGGCACGTCGATGCCCAGGTATTCCTTATACAGCCTGTTCCACTCAGCAGGCAGGTCGTGTACCGAAAGCTCTCCTGCCATGACGCGCTTTTCAAGCTCATAGCGGATCATAACGTGCAGGCAGTAGGTCAGCTCGTCCGCCTCGGTGCGGATAAGGCTCGGCTCCGCCCGGTTCACGGCCCTGTAGAATTCCTCCGCCGTATGACCGCGCATCTCCTCCGGGAAGATCTCCGCGATGACGGGGAAGATATAGTCGCAGAAAGCGCGGCTGCGGCCCAGGATGTTTTCAAAAAACCGGCTCTGGCTCTCGTGGATGCCCATGGAAACGCCCCCGTCCAGCACCGTCCAGGCAAGGCTGTCGTCGCTGCCGGTATCGTACAGCGCGTGGCCGCCCTCATGGATCACGCTGAACATGGAGTAGGACACGTCCTCCTCGTAGTAGTGGGTGGTGATGCGCTCGTCCAGGTGGGAGCCGAAGCTGATGGTAAAGGGATGCTCCGTGGTGGAAAGCCCGACGTGCTCGTTGTCAAGGCCGATGAGTTCCATGAGCTTATGGGACAGGATATCCTGCTTTTCCGCCGCGAAATGCCCGCGGATAAGGCTGTTGTCGAGCTGCGGTGCCGCCTGGGTCTTTTTCAGCAGCGGCACGATATGCGCCCGAAGGGTGGCGAAGAACCGGTCGAGGCTCTCCATGCTCGCGCCCTCCTCGTACTCGTTCAGCCAGTAGTCGTAGGGAGCCTTTTCCGGGGCGCAGTACCCCGCAAAGCGGATATTTGTCTCAAAGATTTTCTCGAGGATCGGCTCGAACAGGGCAAAATCGCTCGTCTCCTTCGCGGTATGCCAGACGTCGTCCGCCTCCACAAGAAGCATCTGATACGCCACAAACTCGTCCATAGGGATCTTGCGCATCTGCCGGATATCCTTCAAAAGCAGATACACCGTCCGCTGCTCTCTCGTGTCCAGCGCCGCCTTGTTCTCATCGAGATATTCGAGAAGGGCGACGGTTTCCTCGCCGGTGGCAAGGCGGTACTGCTCCTCGCTCAGAATGCCGAGGGTGTGGGCGCGGTTCTCGGCGGTCTTTTTCGGCGCGGCCGTCACGCCGTCGTAGTAGATCAGGCTCGTCGCGTGCTGATAGGCGCTCATTTTGCCCTGCAGCGCGGTGAGCTTTGCTTTTGCTTCTTCCAGGGTCATTGGGAATATTCGCTCCTTTTGTTTTATGCTTCGTGCCGGGCTTTTACCTCGGCGGCGATTTCCTCCACCTTCTCATCGGTGAGGATATAGCGCTTGCGGAACCAGAAAAACGCGATGGCAAGACCGACGATGGGGATCACCGCCATGGTCATGCGAAGGCCGGTTTTGGCGCTCTGGCTGACGGCGAGGGAGAAGTCCGTTACCTGGTCGGCCTCGGACACCGCCGCGTCGCTCAGCTTGTTGACGGAAAGGCAGATCGAGGCCACGAGAGCCGCCACGCCGGAGGCAGGTCTGCATGGAGAAGATCACGCTCTCGTCCCGCCGGTCGTTTTTCAGCTCGCCGTAATCGACGGTATTGGCAAGGAACACGGTGGTGATAACGGTGAGCATGCCGTTTGCCGCGAAGATAAAGAACGCCGGGATGAACAGGATGAACACGCTGCCCATGAAGGTGAAGGCGAGAAGCAGCAGGATCGCGTAGCCCGCCACCGCCATGCCAAGGCAAATATAGAAGATTTGCAGGCTCGTAAACTTTTTGCGGAGCAGCGGGTAAAACAGCATCATGGACAGGACCTGGATCGCGCCGCCGAACATATTGAACAGGGTGTAGGAGTTATACCACGCCTCGCCGCCGAAGTGGCTTCCGAAGGTGAGCCCCGAGACAAGCGCGAACAGCAGGACGCCGATCACGTAGTCCCAGTAGAAGAGTTCGTAGCGCCACGTTCGCCCCGCAAGCTTCTGGGTGTTGCCCCAGCTGCCCCAGCAGAGCATGGTGATAACGCAGAAAACGACGGCGAGAGTGTAGTTGTTGCAGTAGTACATGCACGCAGTATACCACATTCGCGCGCAGATGGGAAGACTGCTTCAAGCAGAAAAACAGAAAACCCCGCACAAGGGGGCTTTCCGTTTCATTGGTGCGACTGACTGGGATCGAACCA
>CAJOFI010000240.1:0-3552 GCA_905233595.1 uncultured Oscillospiraceae bacterium
CTTGCCATACACAAAGTATGCCTGCGGTTTCGCGCCTCAATTGGCGCAAAAATCCCTCGCCATTTGTGCATTCCGCTATTTTTCAAACAAGGCCTAATCAGAACAGCCCGAGGAAGCCCTTTTTCTGATAGGGCTTGCTTGTGATTTCCCCGGCCTCGTAGCCGGTGGCGTTGATGGCGCTGCGGAGCGCCTGCTCGTCGAGCGCTTCCTCCGAGAGGATCACCGTCTCCCCCTTCGCGTGGGAGGAGCTGACCTTCTTGACCGTAAGCGCCCTGCGCACCGCGTCGTTCACGTGCGCCTCGCACATGCCGCACATCATGCCGTCAACCTTGACCTTTGTCTCGATCATAGTTTTCTCCTTAAAAACGGGGCCGTGAAACTTCACAGCCCCAAAAATTATGACTTCTTCGCTGTCGCGCAGCCGCCGCAGGCGCCGCAGCTTGCGCAATTGCAGCCGCAGGAGGATTTGCCCGCCTTCTTATCGCGCACGAGACTGCGCACCGCCAGCACCACCACGAGCAGGATCACCGCGATGACGACAATATTGGCAAGATTCGCCGAAAGAAACGCAAACATAACAATCCTCCTATGACTGACCTAAGCGCTAAAATCTATTTCACCGCAAGCTTGGTAGCCTCATGATAGGGCTTGACGAGCTGGTAGACGATGGCCGCGAGCAGCACGAGCGCCGCGACGAGGCCGAGCACGTTGAGGTTGCCCGTGACGAGGCCGCCGAGCTGGTAGACGATCAGCGCCACGACGTAGGCAAAGCAGCACTGGTAGCCGATGGCGAACCAGGTCCACTTGCGGCTGTTCATCTCGCGCTTGATGGCGCCGATGGCCGCGAAGCAGGGGGCGCAGAGGAGGTTGAAGATCATGAAGGCGTAAGCGGCAAGCTTGCCGTGGCCGTTGGAGAACTTGTTGAAGTCCGCCGCGACCTGCTCCCAGATTTCGTCGCCCTCCTCGCTCAGCTCTGCCTCGCCGTCCTCGTCATCGTAATTATACAACACGCCGAAGGTTCCGACAACCTCTTCTTTTGCGACCAGACCCGTCACCGTGGCAACGGTCGGCTTCCAGGAGCCAAAGCCCAGGGGCTTGAAGATCGGGGAGACGAAGTTGCCCACGCCGGCGAGGATGGAATCGTCCATCGGCGCGACCTCGTCCTCGGGAATGCCCATCTTGTCGGCGAGCTGGGCGACGTAGTCCTCGGTGACGAGGCTCTCGTCCTCGAAGAGCGCGTCCACCATGCCGAACTTCCCGTTCACGGTGCCGAAGCCGGAGAGGAACCAGATCACGATGGAGGACAGGAGGATCACCGTACCGGCCTTCTTGATGAAGGACCAGCCGCGCTCCCAGGTGCCGCGCAGCACGTTCACTGCGGTGGGGACATGGTAGGCGGGCAGCTCCATGACGAAGGGGGCGGGGTCGCCCGCGAACATCTTCGTCTTCTTGAGCATGATGCCGGACACGACGATCGCGGCAATGCCGATGAAGTAGGCGGAGGTGGCGACAAGACCGCTGCCGCCGAAGAGCGCGCCCGCGATGAGGCCGATGATCGGCATCTTCGCGCCGCAGGGGATGAAGGTGGTAGTCATGATGGTCATGCGGCGGTCACGCTCGTTCTCGATCGTGCGGGAGGCCATGACGCCCGGCACGCCGCAGCCCATGCCCACCAGCATGGGGATAAAGCTCTTGCCGCTCAGGCCGAAGCGGCGGAAAATACGGTCCATGATGAAGGCGATGCGCGCCATGTAGCCGCAGTCCTCGAGGATGCACAGCAGCAGGAACAGCACCAGCATCTGCGGCACGAAGCCGAGCACCGCACCCGTCAGCCAGTCGGCCGCGCCGATGCTCTCCATGACCGCGCGGGAGCCCTCGGTCAGCCACTCGGCGCCGAGCACGTCGTTGGTCCAGTCGGTCAGGAAGGTGCCGAAGGGACCCATCGCGATCCAGTAGACCAGGAACATGACCCCCGCGAAGATGGGCAGGCCGAGAATGCGGTTCGTGACCACCTTGTCGATCTTGTCGGAGGTGCTGAGCGCGCCCTTCTGCCCCTTCTTGACACAGGCCTTCATGACGGAGGCGATGTAAATGTAGCGCTCGTTGGTGATGATGCTCTCGGCGTCGTCATCCAGCTCCTTTTCGGCATTCCGGATGTCGTTCTCGATATGCTGAAGCGTCGCGGGGGCGATGCTCAGCTTCTCGAGCACCTTGTCGTCGCGCTCGAAGATCTTGATGGCGTACCAGCGCTGCTGCTCCTCGGGCAGATCGTGCACCGTGACCTCCTCGATGTGGGCGAGGGCGTGCTCCACCACGCCGGAGAAGCTGTGCTGCGGGATCGTTTTCGTGCCGGTCGCGGCCTTGATGGCGGCCTCGGCGGCCTCGGCGGTGCCGGTGCCCTTGAGGGCGGAGATCTCCACCACCGTGCAGCCGAGCTGGCGGGCAAGCTCCTTGGTGTTGATCTTGTCGCCCTTCTTCTGCACGATGTCCATCATGTTCAGCGCCACCACCACGGGGATGCCGATCTCGACAAGCTGGGTGGTGAGATAGAGGTTGCGCTCCAGGTTCGTGCCGTCCACGATGTTGAGGATCACGTCGGGGCGCTCGTCAATGAGGTAGTTTCGCGCCACGACCTCCTCGAGCGTGTAGGGGGAGAGGGAGTAGATGCCCGGCAGGTCGGTGACGATCACGTCCTTGTGGTTCTTGAGCTTGCCCTCCTTCTTCTCCACGGTGACGCCCGGCCAGTTGCCCACGAACTGGTTGGAGCCGGTCAGCGCGTTAAACAGCGTGGTCTTGCCGCAGTTGGGGTTGCCGGCAAGCGCAATCTTGATTTGTTTGTCCATAGCTTCCTCCTTGTCCCGCAATTACTCGACTTCGATCATGTCGGCGTCGGCCTTGCGCAGACTCAGCTCGTAGCCGCGCACCGTGACCTCGATGGGGTCGCCCAGCGGCGCAACCTTGCGCACGTAGATCTCGACGCCCTTGGTGATGCCCATGTCCATGATGCGGCGCTTGATCGCGCCCTCGCCGTGGAGCTTGACGACCTTGACCGTCTCGCCGATTTCTGTCGTTTTCAGTGTCTTCATGCTGTCCTCTCTCCTCTTAAATCATGATTTTTCCCGCCATCTCGCGGCTGATGGCAACGCGGGACTCCTTCACCTTGACGATCAGGTTGCCGTTGATGGTGGAGATCACCGAGACGCTCCCCCCCACGACGAAGCCCAGATCGGCCAGGTGCTGCTTCATCTCGGGGCTCCCGCCCACCTTGCGGATGATGGCTTCCTCGCCCATATCGGCGAGCAGCAGAGGCATCATATCTGTATATCCTCCCAAACTCTACACTGTTAGAAGCGGCTAACCGCCGGGGAATAAAAAAGCGCAGGCAGTTCAGCTTTTCTAACCTTTGTTAGTTTATTAGAACTAACCGCATTTGTCAAGAGCAAAGTGAAATTTCTCACGACAAACGCATGAATGAAGAAACTGTAAACAACACGTCTTGCCTCCCCCTATGGGGGAGGTGGCATTTGCCGATCTCCCGCGAGGCAAATGACG
>CAJOFI010000240.1:3558-4783 GCA_905233595.1 uncultured Oscillospiraceae bacterium
TCAGTCTCGCTCGCAAGCTCGCTCGACAGCTCCCCCGGAGGGGGAGCCAAGCTCAATTGGTCACGTTTTTACAAATTGTTAACTCATGCGTTTGTCGTGGAAATTTCTCTCCCCGCCTCTTGGCAGGAGATCGGCTCGGCGGTATAATGGTGTCAAATCGAGAGGAGGCTGAACATGGGACTATTTTCAAGGCATAAGAAGGAGACGCCGCCGCTCTACCCGCCCGAGCAGTGGGAGCCGGTGCTGCGCTGCAGCATCTGCACGGGCGAGCAGGTGGCCTGCATGCTCGAGCGGGAGAGCGGTAAGCTGCGGGAGATCATGCTGATCCGGGACGAACGCGACCTGGCCGCCTTCCGCAAAACCTACGGCGTGACCGGGGAGATGCGGAGAGTATACTAAAGGGGATGTGAGAAATCCTTAGTTTTGCGTATTGCGTGCTGAGTTTTGAGGAGAACGGATAAAAGCATTACTCAATACTCACGGCTCAAAGCGGGAGGCTGTGAAAACTTCGTTTTCACAGCCTCCCGTTATTTCCTCGTGCGAAGCTCGCGTACGGCGAGGACGAAGCTCATGCCTGCCGCGATGGCGAGCGCGAACTCCAGGGTCTCGGCTCCGTATTCCCGCGCGCCGGAAAAATCGCGCTGCACGGCGCAGCTCATCGCGTAATAAAGGGAGCTGCCCGGCACGAGGGGGATCACGGCGGGGATCACGAAAACCGTGGCGGGCGTGCGCATGAGGTGCGCCAGCGCCTCGGCATAGACCACGGCGAAGGCCGAGGCCGCAAGGCAGCACAGGAAGGGGAGCCGCAGCAGCGCGCCCAGCAGCAGATACAGCCCCCAGGCGAGCATGCCGCCCAGCCCCGCCGGCAGCAGATAGCGCCGCCGCAGGCCGAAGAGCAACGCAAAGCCCAGCGACCCGGCAAAGGCGCTCAAAAGCTGAATCACAACGTCCATTCTTCCGCCCTCCTAAAACACCGCGTTGACCAGCAGCAGCGCCACCATGAAGCCGCCCGCGAGCGCCGCCGCCCAGATCAGGCTCTCCGCGAGGCGCACAACACCGGAGATCGTGTTGCCGACGAGGATGTTGCGGATGGCGTTGGTCATGGCGAGGCCGGGGATGAGCAGCATGATGTCGCCGATGAGGATCTTGTCCATGTGCAGCGGGGGGATCAGCGCCGACACCGCGCCGACCGCAAGCCCTATGAGCAGGGAGACGACGAGGTTGA
>CAJOFI010000241.1 GCA_905233595.1 uncultured Oscillospiraceae bacterium
ATCGCAGGAATACTTTGTGTATTTCAAGATTTGACAACGAAGCTACAGGTGAAAAAGGCAAGTCAGATTGCACAAGTTATTTCGGAACAGTTCCTTAAAAGAACGGGGTGTGAAAAAACTCCGTTTTCTCACACCCCCTGTGGCTTTTACTCGGCGTCCTGGTTGGTGGCCGCGACGATGGCCGCGAAGTCAACGGGCTTGAGGGAAGCGCCGCCGATGAGGCCGCCGTCGATGTCGGGCTGGGCAAGCAGCTCGGCGGCGTTCTTGGCGTTCATGCTGCCGCCGTAGAGGATGCTGACCGCACGGGCGGGACGGGCGCCGTACATCTTGCGGATGACGGTACGGATGCCCTCGCAGACCTCCTGCGCCTGCTCGGCGGTAGCGGTCTTGCCGGTGCCGATGGCCCAGATGGGCTCGTAGGCGATGATGCAGCGGCGCAGCGCGCTCGCGTCGATGCCGTAGAGCGCGGCCTTGACCTGGTAGCTGACGTACTCCATGGTCAGATCCATCTCCCGCTGCTCCAGGCTCTCGCCCACGCAGATGATGGGGATGATGCCCTTCTCGAGCAGCGCCTTGGCCTTGGCGTTGACGAGCATATCGTCCTCGCCGTGGTACTGGCGGCGCTCGGAGTGGCCGACGATGCAGTACTTGGCGCCCTTGGCGTGCTTGGACACGTCCTGCGCGCCGGCGGCGACCTTCGCGTCCTTCCCGGCCTTGATCATGGCGGGCACCATGACGGCGGGGGTGCAGAGCACGATGTCGCAGCTCTTCTGCTTGGGCAGGTTCTCCTTGAGCTCTTCGATGAAGGGCTTGACGCCGGAGGCGACCTGGTTCATCTTCCAGTTTCCGGCAATGACAGTCTTGCGGTATTTTCTATTCATGATTCCAATTGTCCTTTCCGATCCATCTGCCTCAGGCGTCCAGCAGGCAGGCCACGCCGGGCAGCTCCTTGCCCTCGAGGAACTCCAGGGAAGCGCCGCCGCCGGTGGAGATGTGGGTGATCTTGTCGGCAAAGCCGAGCTTCTCGACCGCGGAAGCGGAGTCGCCGCCGCCGACGATGGTCACGGCGCCGCTCTCAGCCAGCGCCTTGGCCATGGCCTTGGTGCCGCCCGCGAACTTCTCAAACTCGAACACGCCCATGGGCCCGTTCCACACGATGGTGCCGGCGCCCTTGACGGCGGCCGCAAACAGCTCCTGGGTCTTGGGGCCGATGTCCATGCCCATCAGGTCGGCGGGGATGTTGCCCTCGACGAGGACGGGCTCGGCGTCGGCGGAGAACTCGGCGGCGCAGTAGTTGTCCACGGGCAGGAGGAACTTGACGCCCTTGGCCTCGGCCTTGGCGATCATGTCCTTGGCGTAGTCGATGCGGTCAGCCTCGAGCAGGGAGGTGCCGATCTCATAGCCCTGCGCCTTCTTGAAGGTGTAGGCCATGCCGCCGCCGATGATGATGGTGTCGGCCTTCTCGAGGAGGTTGTTGATGACGTTGATCTTGTCGGAGACCTTGGCGCCGCCCAGAACGGCCACGAAGGGACGCACGGGGTTATCGAGCGCCTTGCCCATGACGGCCAGCTCCTTCTGCACGAGCAGGCCGGAGTAGGCGGGCAGATAAGCCGCGACGCCTGCGGTGGAGGCGTGGGCGCGGTGCACGGTGCCGAAAGCGTCAGAGACGAAGATCTCCGCCATGTCGGCCAGAGCCTTCGCGAAGGCGGGGTCGTTCTTGGTCTCGCCCTTGGCGAAGCGCAGGTTCTCGAGCAGCATGATCTGACCGGGCTGCAGCGCGGCGGCCTTGGCCTTGGCGTCCTCGCCAATGGTGTCGGCGGCGAAGATCACGTCCTGCCCCAGGCGCTCGCTCAGGCGCTTGGCGACGGGAGCCAGAGTCAGCTTCTTGAGGGACTTCTCCCACTCCTCGCGGGTGATGTCATAGCTGTCGAAGGTGGCGACGGGCTTGCCCAGGTGGGAGCAGGCGATGACGGCGGCGCCGTTCTCGAGCAGGTACTTGAGGGTGGGGATGGCGGCGACGATGCGCTTGTCGCTGGTGATCTCACCGGTCTTCTTATCCTGGGGAACGTTAAAGTCGCAGCGAACGAGGACCTTCTTGCCTTTGACGTCTACGTCATAGATGGTTTTCTTGTTGTAGTTCATGCTGTGCCTCCTAATATTATTATATAAAACTTATGGACTCCCCTCTGCGAAGGGAGCGTAAGGGGTTGCGCGGGGTAATGAATAATGAAAACTGAAGACTGAAAAACAGCGGTGTCGCTTCGCGACATAATCATGCTTCACTCTTCATGCTGCCCGCCTCGAGCAGGCCGGGGAAGCCCTGCTGCCGCAGCGCCTCGTAGGCCAGCACCGCGACCGAGTTGGAGAGGTTCAGGCTGCGCGCTTCGGAGATCATGGGGATGCGGATACAGCGCTCGCGATACTTCTCACGCAGCCATGCGGGCAGCCCCGCCGTCTCCTTGCCGGGAAGTCGGCCTCGTGGTAGGCACGGGGCGCCTTGGTGGTCGCGAGATAGAGGCCGCTGTCACCGCGCTTTGCGAAATACTCGTCCAGGTTCTCGTACACGGAGAGATCGACCAGGTGCCAGTAATCGAGGCCGCAGCGCTTCACCGCCTTGTCGGAGATGTCGAAGCCGAGGGGCTTTACGAGGTGCAGCCGCGCCCCGGTGACGGCGCAGGTGCGCGCGATCGCGCCCGTGTTATGCGGGATCTCCGGCTCCACCAGGACAATATCCAGCACGCTCCTCGCCCCCGTCCGCTTTCGGCATTACTTTTTCCGCTTCCGCTTCATTTTAGCACAATAATTCTAAATTTCATGCATTTTTTTAGGCTTTTTGTAAGTTCTTGCATATTAGACAAATTCGAGGTATAATCGTTGTGACAAACGCTGATTTTCTTGTCATTTTGAACAGAGAATCGCTTGCTTTTCCGTTCTTTCACCCATCCGAAAAAGGAGCCGCTATGGACTACATCTGCAACGACTGTCCCCGCCGCTGCGGGGCGCACCGGGACGGGGCGCGCGCGGGCGGCGTGTGCCTCTCCCCCGCCCTGCCGAGGGTCACGCGCGCCGCGCCCCATTTCGGGGAGGAGCCCTGCGTCAGCGGGACGCGCGGCTCCGGCGCGGTGTTCTTCTCGGGCTGCAATCTGCGCTGCGTCTTCTGCCAGAACCGGGAGATCAGCCGGCAAAGCGCGGGCGAGACGCTCTCGGTGCCGCAGCTTCGCGACACGCTGCTGAGGCTGCGCGATACGGGCGTGCACAACGTAAACCTCGTCACCGGCAGCCACTTCATCCGCCCCATCAGCGAAGCCCTGGACGGTCTGGAACTGGGCATCCCGGTGGTCTGGAACAGCTCGGGCTACGAGAGCGTGGAGGCGCTCCGGCTCCTCGAGGGGCTGGTGCAGGTCTACATGCCGGACTTCAAATACTGGAAGGGCGAGACCGCGAAGCGATACAGCGCGGCGGCGGATTACCCCGAGACGGCGCGCGATGCCATCCGCGAGATGTTCCGCCAGCGCGGGGCGTACGCGCTCGACGGCGAGGGGCTTCTGCGCTCCGGCGTGCTGATCCGGCACCTGATCCTCCCCGGGCAGACCATGGCCGCGATGGACGTGATGGACTTCGCGGCTGAGGCGTTTCCGGCGGGGAGCGTGCTCTTCTCGCTCATGAGCCAATACACGCCCATGCCGGGGCTTGAGCGCTTCCCCGAGCTGCAAAGGCGCGTCACGAGGGAGGAAAACGACAATCTCATCCACTACATGCGCCATCTCGGGCTCGAGGGCTATTCGCAGGAGCCGGAGGCCGCGACGGAGGAGATGATCCCCGCCTTCGACGGCACCGGCGTCGTGACGAGTTTTGAGCTTTGAGTTTTGAGTTTCTTCCCTCCCGCGTTTATCCTGATAAGAAAGCGCATCCTCTTGACTTTCTCCCTCCTGTGCGGGATAATGAGCCTATCCTTTCTTGAAAATTTTGACACAAGGAGCGATCGTATGACTTATAATGAAGTGCTCGCCGCCGCGCGCGATCAGATCGGGCCTTACTGCAAGGCATGTCCCGTCTGCAACGGGCGCGCCTGCGGCAACGCCATGCCCGGCCCCGGCTGCAAATATCCGGGGCAGACCGCCGCGCGCAACTACGACAAGTGGCAGG
>CAJOFI010000242.1:0-3151 GCA_905233595.1 uncultured Oscillospiraceae bacterium
GCTGGAGGTGCTGCGCCAGCCGCTGGAGGACGGGCAGGTGACGGTCTCCCGCGTGGCGGGGACGGTGACCTTCCCCGCGCGCTTCATGCTGGTGTGCGCGATGAACCCCTGCAAATGCGGCTGGTACGGCCACCCCTCGGGGCGCTGCCGCTGCACGGCGCAGGAGGTGAGGCGCTACCACAGCCGCATCTCCGGCCCGCTGCTCGACCGCATCGACATGATCGTGGAGGTTCCGGCGCTCGAATACGAGGAGCTGCGGCGCAGAAGCCCGGCGGAGCCCTCGAGCGCGATCAAGGCGCGCGTGAACGCCGCCCGCGCCCTGCAGCACCGGCGCTTCGGCGGGGAAACGATGTCGAACGCCCGCATGGACAGCCGCGCGATCCGAAGCTTCTGCGCCCTCGACGCGGAAGGGGAGAGCCTGATGCGCGGCGCGTTTGAGAGCATGGGGCTCTCCGCGCGCAGCTATGACCGCATCCTGCGTGTCGCGCGCACCATCGCCGATCTGGCAGGCGCGGAGAACATTGACGCCGGACATCTGGCCGAGGCGATACAGTTTCGCAGCTATGAGCTGGACAACAAATAAAGAACTGTGCAGAAATAAATTGTGCAAAGATGGCGTAGGCTTTTTCGCCTGTAGCGAGGCGGAAAATCGCAGGAATACTTTGTGTATTTCAAGATTTGACAACATTGCACAAGTTATTTCGGAACAGTTCCTAAGGAGAGAAGCAATGAAAAAAGGTAACGCGGCGGCCTTGCTGCCGATCGGTGTGTTTCTGGTATTCTATCTGGGGCTCGGCATCCTCTTTGAGTATGGGATGAAGATCCCCATGGGCTTTTACAATATCCCCATCGTCGTGATCTTTTTGCTTGCGCTGCTTGTGGCCTGCGTGCAGAACCGCGCGCTCAGCTTTGACGACAAGCTCAAGCTCATGGGGCGGGGCGTCGGGGATCCCAACATCGTCACCATGATCCTCATCTTCATGGAGGCCGGTATCTTCGTCGGCGTCGTCGGGCGCAGCAGCGCCGAGAGCGTGGCCTACTTCATGCTCTCCGTCATTCCGGCGCGCTTCGCCGTGGCCGTGCTCTTCGTGGTGAGCTGCTTCGTTTCCACCGCGATGGGCACCTCCGTCGGCACCATCACGCTCATCACCCCCATCGCCGTCGCGGTGGCGGACGCCTCGGGCGTGTCCCTCGCGCTGTGCATCGGCTCAGTCATGGGCGGCGCCATGTTTGGCGACAACCTCTCCTTCATCTCCGATACCACCATCGCCGCCTGTCAGGGGCAGGGCTGTGAGATGAAGGACAAGTTCCGCGAGAACTTCGCCATCGCGCTCCCGGCGGCCATCGTCACGCTGCTGCTGATCCTAGCTTCCCGGCTACGACCTCGTGCAGATCATCCCCTACGTGCTGGTGCTCATCGGCGGCATCGCTGGCGTGAACGTCTTTCTCGTGCTGCTGATCGGCATCGTCTCCGGCGCGCTCATCATGCTCGCCACCGGCGCGACCCCGGCGACCGAGCTGCTGAGCAGCATGGGCGCGGGCGCGGCCGGGATGTTCGAGACCACGATGGTCGCGATCCTCGTCTCCGCCATCTGCGCGCTCATTCGCGAGTACGGTGGCTTCGACGCCCTGCTTGACTGGATCCAGCGCGTCTTTCGCGGCAGGAAGGGCGGTCAGCTCGGCATGGGTCTGCTCGTCGGCGCGATGGACATCGCGACCGCGAACAATACCGTCGCCATCGTCATGGCAAACCCCATCGCCGCGCAGATGGCGGCAAACTACGGCATCTCCAGGCGCAAGACCGCCTCCCTGCTCGATACCTTCTCCTGCGTCTTCCAGGGCATCATCCCTTACGGCGCGCAGATGCTGGTGGCGATCTCCGCCGCCAACGCCCTCGGCCACCCGATCTCCGCCTTCGAGATCATGCCGAATCTCTATTACCCCTTCCTGCTGCTTGTAAGCTCGCTGGTGTTCATCTACCTCATCCCCGAGAAGAAATAAGGTGCGTACTATGAACGATATGCTGTTATGTAAACTTGGCGAGATCGTGCTCAAGGGTCTCAACCGCAAGAGCTTTGAACAGAAGCTGATGGGCAATATGCGCCGGCGGCTTCTGGGCTTGGGCAAATTCAAGGTGACGTGCATGCAGTCCACGATCTACGTCGAGCCCGAGAGCGAGGACGCCGATCTTGACGCCGCCTTCGAGGCTTTGCAGGACGTGTTCGGCATCGTGAAGATCAGCCGCGCCGCCGCCTGCGAGAAGGACAAGGACGCCATCGCGCAGCTTGCCATCCGCTACCTTGCCGACGATATGCGCCGCGCGAAGAGCTTCAAGGTGGAGTCGAAGCGCAGCGACAAGAGCTTTCCCATGACCTCCATCGAGCTGAGCCAGTACGTGGGCGGGGAGCTCGCGGAGGCCTACCCCAACTGCGCGGTGGACGTGCACGAGCCGGAGCTGACCGTGGTGATCGAGATTCGCGACCTCGCGGCCTACGTCCACGCCCAGCCGGTGCAGGGCGCGGGAGGGATGCCGGTCGGCTCCAACGGCGTGGCGGTGACGCTGCTCTCCGGCGGGATCGACAGCCCCGTCTCCAGCTACATGATCGCCAAGCGCGGCGTGCGCCTCATCCCGGTGCACTTCTTCTCCTTCCCCTACACCTCCGAGCAGGCAAAGGAGAAAGTGGTGGAGCTTGCACGGATTTTGACCCGTTTTTGCGGCAAAATGACCCTTGAAGTGGTGCCGTTTACCCACATTCAAGAGGAAATCCGCGACAAGTGCCCCGAGGAATATTTCACGCTCATCATGCGCCGCTTCATGATGCGCATTGCCGAGCGCATCGCCAACGAGTGGAACGCCAAGGCCGTCGTTACCGGCGAGAATCTCGGCCAGGTCGCGAGCCAGACCATGGAGGCCATGGCCTCGACCCAGGCGGTGCTCTCGCTGCCGGTGCTACAGCCGCTCATCGGCATGGACAAGGAGGAGATCGTGCAGCTCTCGCGTAAGATCGGCACCTTCGATACCTCCATCCTGCCCTACGAGGACTGCTGCACGGTCTTCACGCCGCGCCATCCCCGCACGCGCCCCAAGCTCAGCGAGGTCGAGGCCGCCGAGAGCGCCCTGGACGTAGAGACGCTCGTGGAGGAGGCCTTC
>CAJOFI010000242.1:3172-3603 GCA_905233595.1 uncultured Oscillospiraceae bacterium
CTCCGTCGGCACGGAGCTGCTGCTGGGGCACGTGACCAACACCGACGCGCGGGACATCTCCGAGCTGCTGTCAAAGATCGGCGTGAACGTGCGCTATCATACGGTGGTGGGGGATAACCCCGAACGGCTTGCCGCCTGCGTGGAGATCGCGAAGGCGCGCGCCGACGTCATCATCACCACGGGCGGCCTCGGCCCCACCTGCGACGATCTGACCAAGCAGGTGCTGGCGGAATGCTTCGGCCTGAAGCTCGTGGAGAACGCGCGGGAGCGCGCGGGGCTGTATGACTACATCCACCCCGAGCGCGGCTTCAGCGAAAACAACTTCACCCAGGCCATGCTGCCCGAGGGCTGCACGGTGTTTCACAACGACTGGGGCACCGCGCCCGGCTGCGCCTTTGAGAAGGACGGCAAGATCGTCGTGATGATGCCGG
>CAJOFI010000243.1 GCA_905233595.1 uncultured Oscillospiraceae bacterium
GCCGGGGATCGCCGCCTGCACCTTTTCCACCGCATCGTTGTCCACCACGCCGTGGGAGTAGAAAGTGAGCTTTTTGAGGTTCGTCAGCACCGCGAGCTCGTCGAGGTTTTCCTCCTCTCCGCAAAGGGAAAGGTCCTCCAGCTTTGTCATGCCGAGCAGGGGCGTGACATCCTTTGCCGATTCCGCCGTCAGCTCAAGGATCGTCAAGTTTTTAAGCCCCGCAAGCGGCGTTAGGTCGGTGATGTTGCTGCGGTACAGGTCCAGCTCCTCCAAATTTTGCAGCGACGCGAGCGTCTCCAAATCCTTTTGGGAAAGCTCCGCGCGGCGCAGGTCGAGGCTCGTCGCGTCGCGCGTGGTCTTCACGCCCGCGATCTTCACCGTGTTCTTGTCGCCGCAGCCCGCGAGCGCCAAAACCAGCGTCAACACCGCAAACAGGATGATCCGTTGCTTCTTTTTCATCTCTTCTTCCTCCCCTCAGTTTGATTGGCAGTTTTTGCCGTGTCCGTCACTTGAGCAGGCTCGCCATGTAGTCGCAGAAGCCGTTGAGGTCCAGGTTGAAGTCCCTCCTGAGGATGTGCTCGAACTCGGCGGGCGCGATGTCGTCGCCGACGCGCAGCGCCAGCTCGTACATCTCATACGCCTGCGGCGTCAGGGGGATCTTGTCCGCCCGCTTCAACGCGCGCGGCACGATGATATTCTTCACCTGCTTTGAGATCTGCCGCACGCCCTCGACGGTCTGGCCCTGCGCGAAGTAACGCAGCGTACGCGCCTCGGCAAGCTTGGCCTCCTTCGCCGCGCCTGTGAGGCTCGCCGCCTCCGCTTCGAGCTTTGACGCCTGCTGCACGCCCTTGCGCCCCAGCTCGATCCACTCCTTGCCCTTGCCGGACACCGCCGCGCGGTTGATCTGCAGGTTGTGCAGCTGCTCTGCCATCTGGAGCTTGTCCATTTTCCCATTCGCGCCGATGCCGACCATGCCCGCGAGATCCTCATAACCCTCGAGGTTGTGCTCAAACACGTAATTCACCGCGCTGTCGCCCTCGGGGTGGACGTAGGTCACGTCCTTGCCCTTCATGAACTCCAGTGCTTCCTCGATGGTATCCGCCTCGCGTCCGTTCATCTTCTTATAGAGCCGCCGCGCCACCGCCTTTTCGCCCATGCTCTGGTTGATGGTGAGGTCGGACGCGCGGCTCGGGTCGGAGAGCACCTTCTGCTTAAAGCTGATGTCGCGGTCGCCGGGCACCTTCTTGCCAAGCTTGTAATCGGTCTTGATGCCGTTCGACGCGTTCATCACATAGACCTGATCGCGCGGAAGGCCCATCTCCTTCGCAATATCGTCCAGCGCCTCGCGCTGCACCGTGTCGAGCAGCGTCTCGCGGTATTCGTTGAACTGCGCGCGCATCCGCTGCGCGTACGGGTGCTGGTTGCGCTGGAGTTGCTTCAAGGCGTTCTTGTTCGTCCACACGCGGTCGGCGCACGCGCGATACTCCGCTTTTGCCGCCTTGATCGCGGCGGGGTCGGTCGCCTTTTCGAGGTTCCTGCTCCATCGCCTTTTCGTACTCTGTGACCGCCGCGCGCTCCTCCGCCGTCAGCTCGCTGCGCGCCTTTTTGAGCAACTTTTCGCCGCGCGCCGCCGCATCCTCGCTGTTTTTTACCATGTTGTCGATGCCAGCCTTCGCCGCGCGCGCCGACGAGTTGAAGAAGTTCAGCGAGTGCTGCAGCGCGTCGTCGCCCATCTTGTAGAGCTTGAAGTTGTTCTTGAGGCAATTGTCCATCGTGTCGATCGCCTTGCGGTAGCGTCCGCCCCACATCGCCATCGTTCCCGCCATGTCAATGTTGAACGTCTTGGCCAGCGCGCCGGCGCCCGCCTGGAAACCGACCTCCAGAAGCACCTGCTTGCCGAACTCCTTGACGCCCATCTCCACGCCGTCCCAGAAGCCGAAGTCCTTGTCGCCCTTGCACTCAAAGACCTTGGTGCGCATCTCCTCGGCGAGCGTCATGGTCGTGAACACATACTCCGAGTAGCCCGCGGTCATCACGCCCATGGCGATGCGCCCGAGGATGCCCGTGTTGTCGCGAAGCCCCTGCAAAAACGCGTAGCACGCCGTCAGCTCGTCGGCGAACGTGATGCCCTTGGGCGTGCCGTTCGCGCCCGCGAAGTCTCCGCGGATGAAGCCCGTCCACATCTCCATGACGTTTTTGACCTGATTGCGGTCGTAGCCGAAGCGGTAGTCGTAGCCCTCGAGCATGCGCTCTATCATGTTGTCGAGCGCAAAGAGCTGGTTTAAGTAGTGATTCGACCAGATGCACTCCTGAATGTGCAGCAGCCGCTCGGCGACGTGCTTGTCGGTCTCGAGGAATTTGCGCTCGTCGTCGCTGTTCTGCGCGACGCGGAACTCCTGCGAGCGCAGCAGCACGTCCTGCGTCGCCGTATACTCCTTGCCCTGATACTCGGCGGTGAGCGTGATCTCCGCGACGATGCGCGTCGGCGCGTCGAGCTCTCCCTTCGACGAGCAGAACCTGAGCCTGTGCGCGCCGTTCGTCATCAGCCTGCCCGTCGGCTGCGCCACGAGGCCGAGCGACTCCACCAGCTTCTGATGGCTCTCGTTCGCGTCGCCCGTCTTGCAGTAGCGGTCGTTTGCGAGCTGCTTCGCCGTGACCTTTAGCGGGCTCACCGCGCCCTTGCTCGAGGGGCCCGGCTTCGGGCTCACGGGGACGCGGACGATGGACATATCGCTCTCGCGGCAGAGGAACAGCATCAGCGAACCCTCGGAGTAGCGCGGCTCAAAGTCGCTGGGAGAGTAACCCTGCGCGTTGGTGTCCTCCGCGCTGAGCAGCAGCTCGATCTCCTCCGCCATCGCCAGCGCGTCCGGCTGCGCCTGCTCGCTCCCCGTGCGCAGCGCCTCCGCCTGCGCCCGCTGGGCGAGGCGGCGCTCCGCCGAATGTTCGCGTCCGGGCTTTATGACCATGTAGCACGGGATGCTGTTCGTCTCGATCGTCAGCACGAGACCCAGATGAATGCGGTAGATGGGGAACTCCCGCTCCGCCTTCTGATAGTCCTCCGTGCCGGGGACGCTGCGCTCCGCCGTGACGGTGAGCAGGATGCCCTCCGACGATCCGGCGGGTAGCTCGTAGGTGCCCACCTCCTTGATGACGGCGAGGTAAATGCCCTTGTCGGCGTCCTTCGGGTCCGGCTCGATGGCGACCGTGTACGGCATGCCGTGCTTGCGCGCCTCCTCGCTGGAAACGGCCCTGCCGTCCTGATCGGTGACGCACTTGAGCTCCAGCCTTGCCTTGAGCTTCGTGTCCTTGTCCACCGGCATGTCCTTGA
>CAJOFI010000244.1 GCA_905233595.1 uncultured Oscillospiraceae bacterium
CTCGCTCGCAAGCTCGCTCGACAGCTCCCCCGGAGGGGGAGCCAAGCTCAATTGGTCACGTTTTTACAAATTGTTCACTCATGCGTTTGTCGTGGGCACATCCTGCGTCCGCGCGGTCGAAAGCCTATAAGAGAAGAAAAGGGGATGTGAAAAATCACATCCCCTGAAGCTTTGCATTTTGAGGAGAGCGGATAAAAAGAAGCATTTACTGCACGCCGGTTTCCGGGAACGCGGCAGATAGAAGTCGAAATTTTGATACGTCTGTAAAAATCCTGACATTTCTCAAGGGCGTCCTGTCTTTATGCCGCCGAAAAAGTCCCGGGATGATCTCAAAACTCAAAACGCACGACTCAAAACGGAGGCTGTGAAAAAGTCTTTTTTCACAGCCTCCGTTTTGACGGCCGCGCCTCACGCCGTCGCTTCGCCGAAAAACCGCATCCCGCGCGGGACGATGAGGTTCAGCGCGCCCGGGAGCATGCGCATGGTGACGCGGTCGGCGTACATGGCTTCGCCGTCCACGTTGATGACCTCCGTGCGCCCAAAGCGCATCTCCAGCGTGTCGGAGGAGCGCAGATGCGTCACGTACTTCGTCAGCTCGTCCGCCCTGCCCGCGGCGTATTTGCCGATCAGCAGCGCAAACTCCGGGAGGCTGACCTTCTTTACAATATAAATATCCATGATCCCGTCGTCGGGGCGGGCGCGCAGGCTGGGGTTGAAGCCGCCGCCGTAGAAGCGCCCGTTGCAGGCGCACACGAGGGTGGTCTTCCCGCTGCGCTCAAAATCGCCGCAGCGGATCGTCATGTCGCTCGCAATGCCCTTGAACACGTTCACCGCCGCCGAGACCACGTAGCCCGTCGCGCCGCCGATGAGGGGGAGCTTGCTGTATTTGTGCACCTCGGTGCCGACGCGCGCGTCGATGCCCACCGAGCAGATGTTCACGCTGAAGCGCCCGTTGCAGTCGATCAGGTCGATGGGGCGCACCGTGCCTTCGAGCAGCGCGTCGAGATCGCGGTAGAGCTCCTTCTCCGCGCCGAACATGCGGCAGAAGTCGTTGCCCGTGCCGACGGGGAAGGGGCAGACCGCCGCGTTCGCCCGCTGCGCCGCGCCGCAGACGCACTCGTTGAAGGTGCCGTCGCCCCCGCAGGCGTAGACGCGCAGCGCCTCGCCCGCCTCCGCCTCCTCGCGGATCTTGCGCGTGGCGTCCATCGGCGCGCGCGTCACGTAGACCTCGTAATCCTCCTCGCGCCGCTCGAAGGCCCTCGCGGCGAGCGCGCGCACCTGCGCCGTTTTGTCGCTGCCCCCGGCGACGGGGTTTACGATGAAAAGATGCTTCATTTTCGCTCCCCCCGACCCGTATACATGAACAGATCGCACTTGATCATGCCGTTGTAGAGCTTGCGCTTTTTATCGGCGCTGCGGCCGAAGCAGCGCTCAAACTCCGTGTGGGATGACAGCAGGTACACCTGCCAGCCCTCGCAGCGCGAAAGCGCTCTGCCGAAGCCGGTGTAGAGCGCCTCGGCCTCCTCCTTTTCCAGGATGCGCTCGCCGTAGGGGGGATTGGTGACGATGACGCCGCGCCCGGTGCTTCGGTCGAAGGCCATCGCGTCGGCGACCTCGAAGCGCACGACATCCTCCACCCCGGCGCGCTCGGCGTTTTTGCGGGCGATGGCGACGGCCCTGGGGTCAAAGTCCGTGCCGAGAATGGCGTAGTCCCCGTGAAACTCCCTCGCGCGCGCCTCCTCCTTCGCCTCCTCCCAGATCCTGGGGTCGAGCACGCGCCAGTCCATCGCCGCGAAGGCGCGGTTCAGACCCGGGGCTCGATGGGGATGGTGCCGCTGCCGCAGAAGGGATCGACAAGCTCCCCCTTACCCCGGTAGCGGGCGAGCGTCACCATCGCGGCGGCGAGGGTCTCGCGCAGGGGGGCGGCGTTGTGCGCCGGGCGGTAACCGCGCTTGTGCAGCCCCTCCCCGCTGGTGTCGAGACAGAGGGAGACACGATCCTTCATGATCGCGAAGCGCAGCTGCACCGTCTCCGCCGTCTCGGGGAACCACGCCAGCCTGTAACGGCTCTTGAGGCGCTCCACCACGGCTTTTTTGATGATGCTCTGGCAGTCCGGTACCGAGGCGAGCTGGGAATTGAGGCTGTGCCCGGTGACGGGGAAGGCGGCGTCCTTCGGGATGAAGCGCTCCCAGGGCAGCGCCCGCGTGCCCTCGAAGAGCTGCTCGAAGCTCCTCGCCTCAAAGCTTCCCAGCTCCAAAAGCACGCGCTCACCCGTGCGCAGGTTCAGATTTGCCCCCGCGATCGCCTCCGCGCCGCCGGAGAAGAAGACCCGCCCGTTTTCGGCGGCGACCTCCGCCATGCCGAGGCGCCTCAGCTCGTCCGCCGCCAGCCCCTCCAGCCCGAACAGGCAGGGGACACAATATCGAAATTCCATGAAACTTCTCCCGTATTCAAAAAGTGTATCACCATCTTACAACAATTTTCCGCCCTTGTAAACCGGAAAGCCGCGCGATTTCCGGACGCCTGATATTTTATACAGGCGTCTGCATATAAATTCTTCGCCAAAAAACGGGAAAAGGCGAAAAAAACTATTGAATTTTTTGAGCGTTCGCGTTATAGTAGGTACAGTCACAATTTGTTCATTTTTTTCGGAGGACTGCCCATGCGGATCGAGCGCGGCCGCTTTATTGATGTGCTGAAGGACGCCTACAGCGCCTACTACGATCTGACCGAGAGCGTAGAGACGGCGCTTCCGCTCGCCTTCCGCGCTGACTACAAGGATCGGGACGAGCAGTTTTTCCTCGTCAAGAGCGCGAAGCTCTGGGCCAACGAGAAGAATGAATACGCCTATATTTTTTCGGCTCCTTCGTTTGACGCGGCGATGATCCGCGCCTGCGCGGACTACGCGCTCGCTGACGGGCTGCCCCGCGTGAGGCCGCACAAGGAGCACCAGTGCACCAACGTCAAGCTGGTCTTCGTCGCCGATGAGGCGGGGGTGGAGGCGCAGAAGGCGGTCAAGAGCCTGCGCTATTCCAAAAGCTACCGGCTCGGCCTCTGGGGCTACACGAATCTGCTCGCGGGCATCGTGGATATGCAGTCGAAAAAGACCGTCACGAACCCTGCCGGGCACGAGCTGGCGCCCTTCTTTGCGAAGCTATTTGCTGTCCGCGAATAACGGACAACAATAGTGATATTAAAATTTTTTTCATTTAAGGAGTGAAAAGTGTGAGCGCATTATTGATCCTCTTGATCGCGATCGTTCTGCTTGCTCTGGGCTACGTCTTCTACGGAAGCTGGCTTGCCAAGCAGTGGGGCGTTGACCCCAATCGCGAGACCCCGGCCCACACCAGCTACGACGGGATGGACTACGTT
>CAJOFI010000245.1 GCA_905233595.1 uncultured Oscillospiraceae bacterium
ATCGACGTTCTCCATGCCGCAGATCGTGATGGCGGTGTCGTTGGAGTCGCGCATGACCTCAAACTCGATCTCCTTGTAGCCCTTGACGCTCTTTTCCACCAGAACCTGGTGCACCGGGGAGAGGCGGAAGGCGTTGGCGCCGATCTGCGCAAGCTCGGCTTCGTTCTCGGCAAAGCCGCCGCCCGTGCCGCCGAGCGTAAAGGCGGGGCGCAGCACCACGGGGTAGCCGATGCGCAGGGCGGCCTGCCTGGCCTGCTCGAGATCGTAGGTGATCTCCGAGGGGATGACCGGCTCGCCGATGGACTGGCACATCTCCTTGAAAAGCTCGCGATCCTCCGCGCGCTCGATGCTCTCGCCGCTCGTGCCAAGAAGGCGGGTGCCGCACTCGCGCAGAATGCCCTTGCGCTCGAGCTGCATGGCGAGGTTCAAGCCCGTCTGCCCGCCGATGCCGGGGACGATGGCGTCCGGCCGCTCGTAGCGCAGGATCTTCGCGATGTACTCGAGCGTCAGCGGCTCCATATACACCTTGTCCGCGATCGAGGTGTCGGTCATGATGGTGGCGGGGTTGGAGTTTGCCAGCACCACCTCATAGCCCTCCTCCTTGAGGGCGAGGCAGGCCTGCGTGCCCGCGTAGTCGAATTCCGCGGCCTGGCCGATCACGATGGGGCCGGAGCCGATGATGAGAACCTTCTTGATGTCCGTGCGTTTTGCCATTGCTTATGCCTCCGAATAGACGATGTTTCCCTGATAAACCGTGAGCCTGCAGCGGCCGAAAACCCGCTTTCCCGCAAAGGGAGTCGCTTTCCCTTTGGAGAGGAACTCTTTGGGGTCGATGGTATATTCTCTTTCCAGATCCCAGAGGGAGAAATCGTTTCCCATGGGGATCCGGAAGCGTTCACGCGGCTTTGAGCTGAGAAGCGCAACGAGGGCTTCGAGGGAGAGGACGTTTTTCTTCACAAGACCCGTATAGAGAAGCGGGAAGGCGGTCTCAATGCCGACGATGCCGAAGGCGCTCTTTTCCAGCCCGCGCGATTTCTCCTCCGCGCTGTGGGGCGCGTGGTCGGTGGCGATCATGTCCACCGTGCCGTCGGTGAGCCCCTCGAGAAGCGCCTCGCGATCCTCGCGGGCGCGCAGGGGCGGGTTCATCTTGAAGCGCCCGTCCTCCTCAAGATCGTTCTCGTCCAGAAGAAGATAGTGCGGCGCGGTCTCACAGCTCACGTTCAAACCGCTCTTCTTCGCCTCGCGCAGGACGTGCACGCTCTCCTTTGTGGAGACGTGGCAGACGTGGTAGGCGCAGCCGGTCTCGGCCACAAGCTCGAGATCGCGCGCGATCTGCCCCCACTCGCTCTCGGAGCAGATGCCCCGGTGCCCGTGCGCCCTCGCGTAAGCGCCGTCGTGGATATAGCCGCCGCGCAGGAGCGAATTGTCCTCGCAGTGCGCGGCGATCAGCTTCCCGAGCGCCTTCGCGCGCTGCATCGCCTCGCGCATGAGACCGCGGTCCTGTACGCCGTGCCCGTCGTCGGAAAAGGCGACCGCCTCGTCGGCCAGCCCCTCCAGATCCGCAAGCTCTCTGCCCAGCTCGCCCACGCTGATGGCGGCGTAGGGGTAGACCGCGATGCAGGCGCCGCGCGCGATGAGATCGGTCTCTGCGCGCAGGTGCTCCACGCTGTCGGGCACGGGGTTCAGGTTCGGCATGGCGCACACCGCCGTATAGCCGCCCGGCTCGCGAAAATGCACATGCACGTCGCAAAAACCGGGCAAACAGACATATTGACTTTCATTCAGGCAGGCAAAAGCCGCATAGCGATCCCCAATAAAGGGCGCGGCGCCCTCCATGCAGAGCCTTTTGACCTTGTCGAACTGCAGCATGCGCATACCCTCCGTTGAAAGTTTACAAGATTATAACGGGCGCGGCGCTCTGTGTCAATTGGCGATTTGCACAGAAAAACTTTCTTCCCTCCGCCAAACAACTGGCACTTGCGCGATGCTTCAAATATGTGTAGAATAAGGACAGAAAAAACGCGGGGGGTGCGGCAATGAACGGGGCGATTATCGCGCGGCTTGAGCGCGTCAACGAGGAGGAGCGCGGCATCCTCTCGGGTCAGCGCAGCATCGACCGCAGCATCTACATGGACGGCAGCCGCGACGTAATCAGCGGCGAGAAGCTCTTGGAGCGCGATAAGCTGATCGCGGTTCGCAAGCACACGCGCTTCATCGCCTTCCCCGAGCACACGCACGACTACGTGGAGATGGTCTACATGTGCCAGGGCACCACCACCCACACCGTGGACGGGAACCGCCTGTGCCTAAAGCCCGGGGAGCTTCTGATGCTGGGGCAGAACGCGCGGCAGTCCATCGAGGCGGCGGGGCAGGGCGATCTCGCGGTGAACTTCATCGTGCGCCCGGAATTTCTGGGCGGCATCCTGCGCTTTCTCGGGGATGAGGAGACGCCGCTGCGCCGCTTCGTGCTCGGCGCGCTCAGCGGCAGCGGGAGCGTGAACTACCTGCTCTTTCGCACGGCGGACTATCTGCCCGTGCAGAACCTCATCGAGAATCTGATCTGGACGCTTATCCAGGACACGCCCAACAAGCGCGGCATTTTGCAGCTCACGATGGGGCTGCTCTTCGCGCAGCTTCTGAGCCATACCGACCTGCTCGCCGCGGCGGACGAGGAGCAGGAGCTCACCGTGCGCGTGCTGCGCTACGTGGAGGAGCGCTACCGCGACGGGAGCCTCACCGCGCTTGCAAACGAGCTCAACTACGAGGTGAGCGGGCTGAGCCGCTTCATCCAGCGCAAGACCGGACGCAGCTATACAGAGCTCGTGCAGGAAAAGCGCCTGAGCCAGGCGGCCTGGATGCTGCGCAACACGCGCGAGCGGGTGGAGGACGTCGCCCGCGCCATGGGCTATGAGAACATCAGCTACTTCCACCGCATCTTCCGCGAGCGCTTCGGCCAGACGCCGAAGAAGTACAGAGATGTTTTAAGTGAATAGTGAAAAGAGAAGAGTGAATCGTTAAGGAGTCCCCTTCGGGGACATATTATAATCCGTCGCGAAGCGACACCATAACTATTCACTATTCACTCTTCACTATTCACTTAACATTGCAAATAAGGACAGTTTTTTGTAAAATATCGACCTTGGAAAGGCGCTGCTTTTTCCGTATTATGATAGCATAAGGATCTGTTCCGAAATAACTTGTGCAATCTGACTTGCCTTTTTCACCTGTAGCTTCGTTGTCAAATCTTGAAATACACAAAGTATTCCTGCGATTTTCTGGATGGAGTGCGGGGAACTGAAAACCGAGGAGGTCTACCGCTTCCCGAACGGCGTGCAGATGCTCGACGGGCATCTGACCTGGAACGTTGACGAGCTGCTGCGGCACGTCAAAGAGGGCATCCGCGCCGCCAAAGAGCGCTTTGACGGCATCCGCTCCCTCTCGGTGGACACCTGGGGTGTGGACTACGTGCTCATGAAGGGGGACGAGGAGGTCCGCCCCTGCTACGCCTACCGCGACAGCCGCACCGAGGCGCGCATCCCCGAGGTGCACGCGAAGATGCCTTTTGCCGAGCTCTACCGCCGCACGGGCATCCAGTTCCAGCCCTTCAACACGGTCTATCAGCTCTACGCGGACAAGGCCGCCGGGCGGCTCGAGGGCGTGACGGACTTTCTCATGGTGCCGGAATACCTCATGTACAAGCTCTGCGGCAACAAGGCGCACGAGTACACCAACGCCACCACCGGCGGCCTCGTGAGCGCGGAGACCGGGGAGTTTGACGGCGCGATCATCCGGGCGCTGGGGCTTCCCGAGGGGCTCTTCCACCGGCTGCAGCAGCCGGGGACGGTGATCGGCGAGTACGAGGGCATTCAGGTCGTGCTCTGCGCAACGCACGACACCGGCTCCGCCGTCGAGGGCATCCCCATGGAATCCGAGCAGCCCTACATCTCCTCCGGCACCTGGTCGCTTTTGGGCGTGAAGACCGCAAAGCCCATCACCGGCGAGGCAAGCCGCCTTGCCAACTGGTCCAACGAGGGCGGCGTGGGCTACAACCGCTATCAGAAGAACATCATGGGCATGTGGCTCATCAACCGCCTGCGCGACGAGCTCTGCCCCGCAAAGCCCTTCCCCGAGATCGTGCACGAGGCCGAGCAGAGCCTCTTTGACGAGACCGTGGATGCAAACGCCGGGGATTTCCTCGCGCCCGAGAGCATGAAGGCCGCCTTTGACGCGGCGCTCAGGGAAAAGCCTCAGAGCATCGGCGATTACTTCCGCTGCGCCTATCGCAGCCTCGCCCTCTGCTACAAAAACGCCATCGAGGAGCTGGAGGCGAACACCGGCGTGCGCTACGAGGCGATCTACATCGTGGGCGGCGGCGCAAAGAACGCCTTCCTCAACGCCCTGACCGAGAAGGCCAGCGGCAAAAAGGTCGTCGCCCTTCCCATCGAGGCCACGGCCATCGGGAATCTCCTGGTACAGTACCGGGCAATCGGGTGACCCTCTCAGTCGCTTCGCGACAGCTCCCCCAGGGGGGAGCCAAGAATACATATCGGAGGTATGGAAATGTTAGTCAACACCAAAGCACGCGTCGGCGTATTCTCCATCGCGCTGGGCGCGTATCTGCCCCAGTTCCCCTCCCTCGTGCCCGAGTTTGAGGCACAGTACGCGGATTTCAAAAAGCGCATCCCCGACTCCGTTGAGCTTATCGACGGCGGCATGGTCACCACCAAGGAGAAGGCCATGGAGGCGGGCGACAAGTTCCGCGCCGCCGACGTGGATCTCGTGATCCTCCAGCTTCTGACCTACGCGACGAGCTACAACATGCTGCCCGCCGTGCGCGATCTGGACGTGCCCGTGGTGCTCGTGAACCTCCAGAAGAAGAAGGCGCCCGACTACGCCAACACCG
>CAJOFI010000246.1 GCA_905233595.1 uncultured Oscillospiraceae bacterium
AAACAGCGGCCTCATCTGGAGCATCGCCCGGCGCTACTTCGGGCGCGGCGCCGAGGCGGAGGATCTCTACCAGCTCGGCTGCCTGGGCTTTCTCAAGGCCGTCGAGGGCTTTGACCCGCAGTACGGCACGCAGTTTTCCACCTACGCCGTGCCGAAGATCGCCGGGGAGATCCGCCGCTTTCTGCGCGACGACGGGGCGGTGAAGGTCAGCCGGGGGCTCAAGGAGCAGGCGGCGAAGATCTTTCTCGCCCGCCAGAGCCTGGAGCAGCGCCTTGGGCGCGAGCCGTATATCTCCGAGCTCTGCGCCGAGACGGGACTGGACGCGGAGGAGATCGCCATGGCGGAGGCCGCCTCCACCCCGACGGAGAGCCTGCAGCGCGAGAGCGGGGAGGACGGCTTCACGCTCGAGCTCGTGCTGGGCGACTATGCCGCCGAGGAGCGCATGCTCGAGCAGGTGACGCTGCGCGCGCTCATCGAGGAGCTTCCCGACCGGGAAAAGCAGGTCATCGCCCTGCGCTACTATCACGGCCTGACCCAGCAGAACTGCGCCAAGGTGCTGCACGTCTCCCAGGTGCAGATCTCCCGCCTCGAAAAGCGCGCCGTGGAGCGCCTGCGCGAGCGGCTCGAATCGTGATAATGCAAGAAAAACAGAGGGAAAACTTGTAAAATATCACGAAAATATCTTGACAGTTCACAGAGAAAGCGTTATATTGATTCCAGCGTTTTCCGAAAGGAACTGAGAACATGAAGGCTTCTTTCTTTGGCACCTATTCTTACTTTACCGCCGTTCTGCGGTAAGGATAATTTGTGGTGCAAAAAAGCCGATTGCTTTGTACGTTTGCCGCACAGGTTATCCTGTGCGGCTCATTTTTCGTAAATTTTCAGTCGGGGGACTGAAAATTTAGGAACTGTGCAGAAATAAATTGTGCAAATTTTTGTAAGAAATAATATAGATAGAAACAGGAGAAAAAGCTATGATCGTCGTATTGAAGCATAACGTGTCGGACACGCGGAAAAAGCAGCTTATCGCGTGGCTTGAAAACCTCGGGCTGCGCATCCACGTCTCCGACGGGGAGTATCAGACCGTCCTCGGTCTCATCGGGGACACCACGCGCGTGGACATGGATCTCGTGGCGAGCCTTGACATCGTCGATTCCGTCAAGCGCGTCACCGAGCCCTTCAAGTGCTGCAACCGCAAGTTCCACCCGGACGATATGGTGGTCGAGATCGGGGACGTGAAGGTCGGCGGCGGGCACTTCGCCATGATCGCGGGACCCTGCTCGGTCGAGAGCGAGGAGCAGATCGTCACGGTCGCGAAGGCGGTCAAGGCCTCCGGCGCGAACCTCATGCGCGGCGGCGCCTTCAAGCCCCGCACCTCGCCCTACGACTTCGCGGGGCTCAAGGCCACGGGGCTGGAGCTTTTGAAGATCGCGCGGGCGGAGACCGGGCTTCCCATCGTCACCGAGCTTATGAACATCAACGACATCCCGCTTTTTGAGGACGTGGACGTCATCCAGGTCGGCGCGCGCAACATGCAGAACTTTGACCTTCTGCGCGAGCTGGGCAAGCTTGACAAGCCCATCCTCTTAAAGCGCGGCCTTGCCAACACGCTCAAGGAGCTTCTCATGAGCGCCGAGTACATCATGGCCAGCGGCAACGAGCGCGTCATGCTCTGCGAGCGCGGCATCCGCACCTTCTCCGACTACACGCGAAACACGCTCGATCTCTCCGCCGTGCCCATGCTGCATGAGCTGACGCATCTGCCCGTGATCGTTCGCGGGCGCCGCCGCCGGGGCGGACGGGCTCATCATCGAGGTGCATAACGACCCGATTCATGCCCTGTGCGACGGGGCGCAGTCCCTGCGGCCGGAGGAGTTTGACGCGCTTGCGAAGAAGGTCTTCGCCCTGCGGGAGACCCTGAAGGCATGAGGGTCGGCATCGTCGGCCTTGGCCTGATCGGCGGCTCCTTTGCCAAGGCGTACAAAGCGGCGGGGCACAGTGTCCTCGCCTGGAACCGCAGCAGGAGCGTCCTCGATTTCGCCGTCCTCTCCGGGGACGCGGACGGGGAGCTCACCAAAGAAAACCTGCCGGACTGCGATCTCGTGCTGCTCTGCGTCTATCCCCAGGCGGCCATCGACTGGCTCACGGAGATGGCGCCCTTCGTCGGGGAAAAGCCCACGGTCATCGACTGCTGCGGCACGAAGCGCGTCGTGTGCGCCGCCTGCTTCCCGCTCGCACAGCGCTACGGCTTTCGCTACCTCGGCGGGCACCCCATGGCGGGCACGCACAACTCCGGCCTCAAATACGCCCGCGCGAATCTCTACCAGGGCGCGCCGATGGTGATCGTGCCGCCGGTGTTTGACGATATCGAGCTTCTGGATAAGGTCAAGGCGCTGCTCGCCCCGGCGGGCTTCGGGCGCTTCTCCGTGACCACCGCCGAGAAGCACGATCAGATGATC
>CAJOFI010000247.1 GCA_905233595.1 uncultured Oscillospiraceae bacterium
GGGAAGTCCGCGACCTGCTCCTTGAGGGAGACGGTTTTTGCGACGCGCTCGATCAGGGGGATTTTCAGGTGAAGGCCGGTGTGCCACGTGCCGCTGTACGCGCCGAGCCGCTCGATCACGCAGGCTTTCGCCTGCGGCACGATGCGGATATTCCGCGCAAGTCCGATAACGATGAGGGCGATAACAATGATCGCGATAATGGGTCCTGCCATGATAAAAACTCCTTTCGGTTAATCTACCAGTACCTCGTTCAGGGGCGATACGATGAGCTTGACGCCCTGGATCTCCTCCGCCCGGACGAGAGCGCCCTCCTCTACGGGCATTCCGTCCGCGCTGCGGGCGGTCCATCTCTTTCCGCCGACGGTGACGGCGCCGGTACCGGCCACATTGTCGATCCGCCGGACGACCACGCAGGTCTGCCCAAGAACCATGTCGGCGTTCGTGGCGCGGCTGTTTTTTCGGACAAAATGCTTCAGCTTCGGGTACAGAAGCCAGAAGCAGACGCCGGAGACGGCCAGAAACACCAGTATCTGCAGCCATATCGCCGCGCCGAGCACGGCCGACACAAGCGCGGCGAGCGCGCCGACCATGAACCAGAGGGAGACCATTCCCACGGTGATAAGCTCGATCACGAGAAACAGCGCGGCAAGGATCCCCCAAAGCGCCAGGATTCCGATGGACAAGGGATCATCTCCTTTCTATTGATTATTATATCACAAAAAATATGCATTGTATATACCGAAATTTTGTGCAATGGGCTTTACTTTTTTTCTTTAATCATGTAAAATTGCATAGGAATATATTGGGGAGGACAAGCCATGAACAAAATAAACCACAAGCCCCGCTTTGAGATGATGTATAAGGCGATCCTGTCTCTGGAGACGGAGGAGGAATGCATGAAGTTCTTCGACGACCTTTGCACCGTTACGGAGCTGCAGGCGATGGAGCAGCGCTTCCACGTTGCGTGGCTCCTCAACAAGGGTATGATCTATAACGACATCCTGGCGGAAACCGGCGCTTCCAGCGCCACGATCAGCCGCGTAAAGCGCAGCCTGCAGTACGGCGCGGACGGGTATGCCGTGGTGTTTGAGAACCTCGCGGACGAGATCGCGGCCGATCCCAGAGGACCCAAGCAGGAGTAAGAGATTTTTTCCGATTTCGTGAAATAAAGTGTTGACAAACGGCTTTGTCTGCTTTATAATGGCAAAGCCGCTTGAAGAGCGGGGGTTCTTCGGGAGCATAGCTCAGCTGGTTAGAGCACCTGCCTTACAAGCAGGGGGTCACAGGTTCGAGTCCTGTTGTTCCCACCATATTCGTGAATCTGGCCGAGTAGTTCAGTCGGTTAGAACGCCGGCCTGTCACGCCGGAGGTCGAGGGTTCAAGTCCCTTCTCGGTCGCCATTTTTTGCGGGCATAGCTCATCCGGTAGAGCGCCACCTTGCCAAGGTGGAGGTAGCGAGTTCGAGTCTCGTTGCCCGCTCCATTTTTATTGTGCCTCGGTAGCTCAGTTGGTAGAGCAGCGGACTGAAAATCCGCGTGTCGTTGGTTCGACTCCGACCCGAGGCACCATAATTGGCGCCATAGCCAAGTGGTAAGGCAGGGGACTGCAAATCCCCGATTCCCCGGTTCAAATCCGGGTGGCGCCTCCACTTATGCGGGCATAGCTCATCCGGTAGAGCGCCACCTTGCCAAGGTGGAGGTAGCGAGTTCGAGTTCTGTATTGTGAGGTATTATATGTTCAGACTGCTGAAACAGGACGAGGGCAGAGCCCGGCGCGGCGAGCTTATCACGCCGCACGGCACGGCGCAGACGCCGGTGTTCATGAACGTCGGCACCGCCGCCGCCATCAAGGGCGCGCTTTCCGCGTCCGACCTCGAGGGCGTCGGCTGCCAGATCGAGCTGTCCAACACCTACCATCTGCACCTGCGCCCGGGGGACGATGTGGTGCGTCAAATGGGCGGGCTCCACAAATTCATGCGCTGGGACGGCCCGATTTTGACCGACAGCGGCGGATTTCAGGTGTTCTCGTTGGCGGGGCTGCGGAAGATCAAGGAGGAGGGCGTCACGTTCGCGTCCCACCTCGACGGGCGGCGCATCTTCATGGG
>CAJOFI010000248.1:0-1068 GCA_905233595.1 uncultured Oscillospiraceae bacterium
CTTGCGGCGAAGGCGCCCGCGCTGACGCTCGCGGCGCAGGCGCTGCGCGGCGGCGGCGCGGTGGCGGAGGCCGCGGCGGCGTATTTCCGCCGCGAGGAGGCGGAGCGCTTCTCCCGCCTGCAAAGCGCCGCCGAGATGACGCGCGGGCGGCTCTCGAGCGAGGCGGTGCTCGCGCTCTACGGCAGCAAGCCGCGCATGTCCGCCTCGCGCATCGACAAATTCGCCGCCTGCCGCTTCGCCTATTTCTGCCAGTACGGCCTCAAGGCCAAAAAATACGAGCCGGCGGGCTTCCAGCCGCCCGAGATCGGCACCTTCATGCACTACGTGCTCGAGCGCGTGGCGCGGGAGGCTTCGGCGCGCGGGGGCTTTGCCGCGCTCACGGACGAGGCGCTCTGCGCCCTCACGGAGGAGACGGTCGCAAGCTATGTGCACGAGGAGCTCAACGACTTCAAGGAGAAGAGCAGCCGCTTCCTGCACCTCTTCAAGCGCCTGACGCGGGACGTGCACCGCGTCGTGCAGGACATGGCCGGGGAGCTGCGGCGCTCGGACTTCGTGCCGCTGGACTTTGAGCTGGACTTCTCCAGTGCCAGCGACATACAGCCCGTGGAGATCGCCGGGGGCGAGGCCGCCGTCACGCTCACCGGCATCGCCGACCGCGTGGACGGCTGGGTGCACGAGGGCAAGCTCTATCTGCGCGTGGTGGACTACAAGACCGGAAAAAAGGCCTTCTCCCTCTCCGACGTATGGCACGGGCTGGGGCTTCAGATGCTGCTCTACCTCTTCGCGCTCGACGCCGACGGGGCGGGGCGCTACGGGCGCGAGGTCGTCCCGGCGGGGGTCATGTACATCCCGGCGCGCGATCCTCTGCTCTCCCTCTCCGAGGACAGCGACGACGAGCGCATCCGCGCCGAGCGGGAAAAGCAGCTTCGCCGCAGCGGCCTCGTGCTGGACGACGCGGCGCTGCTGGAGGCATGGGAGAAGGGCGAGGAGAAGCGCTACATCCCCGTGAAGTTCAAAAACGGCAAGCCGGGGGCGGACGCGCTCGCGACGCTCGAGCGTCTGGGCGAG
>CAJOFI010000248.1:1127-2830 GCA_905233595.1 uncultured Oscillospiraceae bacterium
ACGCCTGCCTCAACTGCGAATACTTTGACGCCTGCCATTTCGTGGACGGCGAAAACGGCGAGCATCTGCGCTATCTGCCGAAATATTCCGACAAGGAGGTCTGGGGCATGCTCGACGAGCGGCGCTTAGCCAGACCGACGGAGGAGAAGCATGGCTGAATTCAAACCGACACAGGCACAGAAGGCCGCTATCGAGCGGCAGGGCGGGGCGACGCTGATCTCCGCCGGGGCGGGCAGCGGCAAGACCAAGGTGCTCATCGAGCGGCTCATGCACCGCCTGCGCGACGCCGAGCACCCGCTGGACGTGGACCGCTTCCTCATCATCACCTACACCCGCGCCGCCGCCGGGGAACTGCGCGGGCGCATCAGCCAGGAGCTGGGCGAAGCCGTGGCGCGCGAGCCGGAGAACCGCCGCCTGCGGCGGCAGAACGCCCTGCTCCGGCGCGCGAAGATCGGCACCATCCACAGCTTCTGCGCCGATCTGCTGCGGGAAAACGCCCACCTTCTCGCCCTGAGCCCCGATTTCAAGATCGTGGACACCGAGCGGGCAAACGCGATGAAGGCCGCCGCCCTCGAGCGCACGCTCGAGCGCTGCTACGAAAAGCAGGAGGAGCTTCCGGGCTTTGCCCTGCTCGCGGACACCGTGGGCGCGGGTCGGGACGACCGGCGGCTCTCCGAGCTTGCGCTCACGCTCTACGACAAGATGCAGTGCCACGCGCGGCCGGAGAAATGGGCGGAGGAGCAGGTGGCGCTGCTGCGAAAGCGGCACGGCGACGTGGGCGAGAGCGCCTGGGGGCGCGAGATCCTCGCCCGCTGCCGGGAGACGCTCGACTTCTGGTGCGCGGAGCTTGACCGGCTGATGCCCCGCGTGTGCCAGGACGAGAAGATCAAAAAAGCCTATTATCCAAGCTTCGACGAGACAGCGACGGGTCTGCGCGCGCTGCGCCGCGCGCTGGAGCTGGGCTGGGACGAGGCGCGCAAGGCGCTGCCCGTCCCCTTCCCGACGCTGGGGCGGCTGCTGAAATACGACGACCCCGAGACGGCGGACTTCGTCAAGGCGCGGCGCAAGGCCTGCAAGGAGGCCATGGAGAAGCTGGAGAAGGTCTTCGCCGCGCCCTCCGACAAGCTTCTGAGCGACATGGCGGAGACCGAGCCCGCCATGAGCGCGCTTTTGCGCCTGGTGCTGGACTTTGAAAAGGAGTACGGGCGCGACAAGCGCCGCGCGAACCTGCTGGACTACTCCGACCTCGAGCACATGGCAGCGCGCCTGCTCACCGACGAGGACGATCAACCCACGCCCCTCGCGCGCACGGTCGCGGCGCGCTTCGACGAGATCATGGTGGACGAGTACCAGGACGTGAGCCGGGTGCAGGACGCCGTCTTCCGCGCCATCTCCCGCGAGGGGAAGAACCTCTTTCTCGTGGGGGACGTGAAGCAGTCCATCTACCGCTTCCGTCTGGCAGACCCCACAATCTTCACCGAAAAATACGAGCGCTACGCCGACGCGCCCAGCCCCGGCGAGCCGGGGCGCATCCTCCTGCGGGAAAACTTCCGCTCCCGGAAGGAGATCCTGGAGGGCGCGAACGCGGTGTTCTCCCTGTGCATGTCCAAGGCGCTGGGCGACGTTGACTATGACGAGGCGGCGGCGCTGCGCTACGGGGCGAGCTACCCCGGGGACGTGCCGGCGCCGGAGCTGACGCTTCT
>CAJOFI010000249.1 GCA_905233595.1 uncultured Oscillospiraceae bacterium
TCCACAAAGGCTCACCGGTGACCGCCACAACTCCTCACTCCTCACTCCTCACTTACAGATGCAAAACCCGCTCCTTAATTTCCTGAGTGCGGCCCTGGTTCCAGAACTGCGTCCCGATATAGCCGCAGGTGCGGCGCGCGACGTTCATCTTGTCCTGGTCCGTGTTGCCGCAGCGGGGACACTTCCAGATGAGCTTTTCGCCGGTGTCCACGATGTCGATCTCGCCGTCCCAGCCGCAGACCTGGCAGTAATCGCTCTTGGTGTTGAGCTCGGCATAGATGATGTTCTCATAGATGAACTTCATCACCTGCAGCACCGCCTCGAGGTTCTGCTGCATGTCGGGCACCTCGACATAGCTGATCGCGCCGCCGGGGGAGAGGTGCTGGAACTCCGCCTCAAAGCGCAGCTTGTCAAAGGCGTTGATCTTCTCGGTCACATGGACGTGGTAGCTGTTGGTGATATAGCCCTTGTCGGTGATGCCCTCGATCACGCCGAAGCGCTTTTGCAGGCACTTGGCGAACTTGTAGGTCGTGGACTCCAGCGGTGTGCCGTAGATGGAGAAGTCGATGTTGTGCTTTTCCTTCCAGCGCTTGCAGGCGTCGTTCATGTACTGCATGATCTGGATTGCGAAGGGCTTGGCGGCGGGGTCGGTGTGGCTCCGGCCCGTCATGTACTTGACGCACTCGTAAAGCCCGGCGTAGCCCAGGGAGATGGTGGAGTACCCGTCGTAAAGCAGGCGGTCGATCGGCTCGCCCTTCTTCAGGCGCGCGATTGCGCCGTACTGCCAAAGGATCGGCGCGGCGTCGGACAGCGTGCCCTTGAGCCGCTCGTGACGGCACAGCAGCGCGCGGTAGCACAGATCGAGGCGCTCGTCGAAGATCGACCAGAACTTCTCGATGTTGCCGCCGGAGGAAAGGGCGATGTCCGGCAGGTTCAGCGTGACGACGCCCTGATTGAAGCGGCCGTAGTAGCGGTGCTTGCCGGGCTTGTAGTTCTTGGCGTTGGCAATGTTGCCGATGCCCGCGTCGGTGAAGCGGGAGCTCAAGCATCTTCTTCTCGCTGATATAATCGGGCACCATGCGGCGCGCCGTGCATTTCGCGGCGAGCTGCGTGAGATAATAGTAGGGAGAATCCTCGTGGATGTTGTCCTCCTCAAGGACGTAGATGAGCTTCGGGAACGCCGGCGTGACCCACACGCCCTGCTCGTTCTTGACGCCCTCGTAGCGCTGCTCCAGCGTCTCCTCGATGATGAGGGCGAGGTCTTTCTTCTCCTGCTCGTTCTCCGCCTCGCCGAGGTACATGAACACCGTGATGAACGGGGCCTGGCCGTTGGTGGTCAGCAGCGTCACGACCTGATACTGGATGGTCTGCACGCCGCGGCGGATCTCCTCGCGCAGGCGCTTTTCGGTGATTTCCGCAATTTTCTCCTCACCGGGCATGAAGCCGATGTCCGCCATCTCGGAGAGCACCGTCTTGCGGATCTTCTGGCGGCTGATGTCGACGAACGGCGCGAGGTGGGTGAGCGAGATGCTCTGCCCGCCGTACTGGTTGCTGGCGACCTGCGCGACGATCTGGGTCGCGATGTTGCAGGCGGTGGCGAAGGAGTGCGGTTTCTCGATCAGCGTGCCGGTGATGACCGTGCCGTTCTGGAGCATGTCCTCCAGATTGACCAGGTCGCAGTTGTGCATATGCTGGGCATAGTAGTCGGTATCGTGGAAGTGGATGATGCCGTCCTCATGCGCCTTGACGATGTCCGCGGGCAGCAGCAGGCGCGCCGCCAGATCGCGGGAGACCTCGCCCGCCATATAGTCGCGCTGGGTGGAGTTGACGACGGGGTTCTTGTTCGAGTTCTCCTGCTTCGCCTCCTCGTTGTTGCACTCGATCAGCGACAGGATCTTATCGTCCGTGGTGTTCGCCTTGCGCACAAGAGAGCGGCTGTAGCGGTAGGTGATATAGCGCTTGGCGACCTCGTAGGCGCCGTGCGCCATGATGTGCGTCTCGACGAAGTCCTGGATCTCCTCCACGGTGGGCGCGCGGTCGAGCTTCTGGCACTCGTACTCCACGCTCTCGGCAATGCGCTGGATCTGCACCGGCGTCATGCGCTCGGATTCGTCGACGACGTTGTTTGCCTTGGTCACAGCGGCGATGATTTTGACGATATCGAACTCGACTTCCGCGCCGTTGCGCTTGATGACCTTCATGACTGCTTCCCCTTTATCTCAAAATAACCACAACATCTTGTGGTCTGTTTGCTTGACCAGGCACATTATAGGCAGGTTTACAGAATGTGTCAAGAGGATTTTACGAAAAAATATAAAAATTTTTTAAGTTTGTAAAACTTTCCAAAAACTTCCTGAATTTAGCCTTGCAAACGGAGGAGTTTTCTGCTAACATAGTGCGTTGTGAAGCGCGCAGGCTTCCTTATATAAATGATAAACTCTCTGGAGGAAACAGATAGATGGCTCAAAAGTCCAATGATAAACGCATCGCACGCCGCGAGAAGAGCGAGCGCAATATGAACCGCGCAGTGGTCCTGCTGATCGCGGGGCTGGTCGCGGAGTGGTACCTGCTCATGGCGGATCGCTATTATGCAAGAGGCACCGTCACGCAGATGCTCGGCTGGTACGATTTCTTCGGCGTGATGCGCTGGATCGCGCTGGCGCTGCTGGCGGCGGGCGTCGTTCGGCGTCGGCGGCTTCTTCGCGTTCACTTCCTTTGCGATGCGACACTATTATCCCACGAGCGTCACGGTTTTGTGCGTGATGGTGCCGGTGCTGCTGATCCTCGGCATCGTGTATCTGTTCTATCAGGCGGAATTCTCCGTGCAGGCGACGGCGCTTGCGCTGGCGCTGGGCGCTCTGGTGCTGCTGGGCCGCTCCGGCTCGACGGCGGTAAAGACCTGCGCGGTGCTGGCGCTGATCGCCATCGCGGTGCTGTTCGTCTGCGGCTGTGTGCTCAAGAAGAACGAGGGCGTGCTGACCCTCGGCGGCCGGAAAATGCGTGTGTTTTCCACGAGCGCGGACTACCGGCTGGCGTTGGGCGTGCCGGCGCTGTGCTTCGTGCTGGTGATCGCCGC
>CAJOFI010000250.1 GCA_905233595.1 uncultured Oscillospiraceae bacterium
AACAGTTACAAATACACAAAGTATTCCTGCGATTTTCCGCCTCGCTACAGGCGAAAAATCCTACGCCATCTTTGCACAATTTATTTCTGCACAGTTCCTAACTCATGCGTTTGTCGTGGGGATGTGAAAAATCACAACCTATAAAGTTTTGAGTGCTGCGTTTTGAGGAGAACGGATAATATTAAACTGTACCCAGCAGAATAGAATGATCTCAAAACTCACGACTCAAAATTATGTCTGTGAAAAACTTCGTTTTTCACAGACATAGCTTCAGCTTACGAACTGATAGACGGTAAAGAGCGCGTAGACACAGAGCAGGGTGATCCCCTGCCAGCGCTTCAGCTCGCCCTTTTTGAGCGCGGGCAGGCACATGATCGCCATGACCGCGAGCATAACGGGCAGGTCCACGATGAGGCTGGAGTTCATGCCGCCCAGCAGCTTCTCCGCCGGGATCGCGAAGGGCGAGATGGAGATGGCCATACCGCTCACCAGCACGATGTTGAAGAGGTTCGCGCCGATGATGTTGCCAAGGGAGAGGGAGCCGTGCCCCTTGATAAGGCTCGTGATGGCGGTGATGAGCTCGGGCAGGCTCGTTCCGAGGGCGACCATCGTCAGCCCGATCACGGAATCGGGGACGCCCAGCGCGGCGGCGATCAGCGTGCCGTTATCCACGAGAAAGCGCGCGCCGACCGCGATGGCGGCCGCGCCGACGACGAGCAACAAAAGCTCCATCGCGAAGGGGCGCTCCTTGCCGCCCTCCTCCTCTTCGCTGTCCTCGGCAAGCTCCGGGTGCTTTTTCATCTGCACCGTGGAGACGACCATGTAAACCACGAACACCGCGAGATAGGCAAGCCCCATCCAGCGGGCAAAGCGCCCCGCCGTCCAGGCGACCAGCGCGTAAGACAGCGCCGCCGCGAAGAAGAAGGCCGTGGGCAGCTTGAAGGACTTGGGGTTTACCTTGCCGGGGCTCACCGTCATGGTGATGGCGGCGATAAGGCTCGTGTTGCAGATGATGGAGCCGATGGCGTTGCCGTAGCTGATGCCGGCGTTGCCCTGCATGGCGGCCTGGCTCGAGACCATGACCTCCGGCAGCGTCGTGCCGATGGAGACGACGGTCGCGCCGATCAGCAGCTCCGGCAGGTGAAAGCGCCGCGCGATGCCGACGGAACCGTCCACGAACCAGTCGCCGCCCTTGATGAGCAGCGCGAAGCCTACGAGAAATAACAGAACGGGTACAAGCATTTTTCATTCGATCCTTTCGCGTTTTTTGCCATGCGTCATCCTATCACAAAGACGGCGAAAATGCAAACCCTCTCCCGGCGCTCTCACAAGTTTTTTTGCCCGCGCATAGGATGGCGCGAGGGAAACCTCAGAGGAGGAAACGACCTTGAACAGAAACGACAGCCGCTTTGGCAGTCTCCCCAGCTATGCGCCGCTGGCTGCGGCCTACGTGCCCATGCAGGAGAACGCCAACGACACCTACGAGACCTCGGCGGCGCTTGCGCGCGGAACGCTGTTTCCGGGGCTGGATCTGCCCTTTAAAAACGTGGTGAACGACGCGCTGCCCGATTCGCCCCTGCACGAGCTGATGGCCATCGACTTTGTCGCCGACGAGCTGGAGCTCTATCTCGACACCCACGGCGATGACGTGGAGGCCTTCGCCATGTACCAGACCTTCCCTGAAAGTGTACAGCGTCCAGGATCTGCTGGGCGCGGAGCGCTACACCTGGCTCGACGCCCCCTGGCCCTGGGAGTATCGCGCGAGAAGGGAGGGTTGAGGAATGTTCGTCTATGAAAAGAAGCTCCAGTACCCGGTGCGCATCCAGAACCCCAACCCCGCTCTGGCAAAGATCATCATCAGCCAGTATGGTGGCCCGGATTGCGAAAACCGATAAGATTTTCAACGTTGGAAATCTTATCGGTAAGCTCAGTATAGCACAATTCCCATGGATTGCAAGAAAAACACGCCCCGGAGCGGTGAACTCCGGGGCGTTTGTGCTTTGTATCAGGTTTTGTTTTCATCGGGCGGCTCGGTCTCGCCCTCGCGGGGGCGCTGGACGGTATGGGCTTCCGTGAGCGTCTCCGTCTGCGGCTCAGCGATGGCAACAGGCTGGCTCTTGCCTTTGAGCAGCTCGATCGCCTCGCACAGCGGCGCGGGGAAGGG
>CAJOFI010000251.1 GCA_905233595.1 uncultured Oscillospiraceae bacterium
GCAGCTCGTCCCTGTCGTGCTCGGGCGCGGCAACGGGGAGCACCTGCTCGCGGATATAGTCCATGTAGATGCCGTCCCGCGATTTCGGGAAGATGCTGCCCTTGCCGATGTTCGCGGCGTCGCCGATGACCACGCCGTAGTTCTCGCTGACGATATAGCAGACCATGTCGTACTGCTTCGCCAGCACCTTGTCGTTGAGCACCTCGGTGACCTTTTCGCTGTTGTACTCGGTCTCGACGCCCAGCACGATCACGTCGCCCGTGACGGGATCCTTGCGCATGGCGGCGGAGTATTTGATGAAGCACTGCCGTCCGGACTGGCGGCGCGAGAAGATGACCAGCGAGGTCGGGCCCTCGCCGAGGTAGTACTTCTCCTTCAGCTTTTCGAGGTCGAACACCTTGCCATAGTTCTCCCGATCCGCCGCCAGCGGCATGTTCGCCATACGTACCTCAATGAGATCCGCGATGGGCGCGCCCGCTTTGTCCACATCGTAGAGGTCGCGCCCGTGCACCTCCTCCACGACGCCCTTGGTCAGGTTGGAGCGCAGCGCCGCCAGACTCTCGTTGGACAGCGCGTCCAGCTCCTTGTTGAGCTCCTGATACATCGCCAGCGTCTGCTGCTGGCTCTCCTTGAGCTCGGTGACGTCGAAATAGGTGCAGTAAGCGTACTGAACCCCGTCCTCTTCCAGAAAGGCGTAATGGATGCAGACCCAGATCAGGCTGCCCTTGACCGTGGTCTTGCGGATGGTCAGGTTGTTGCTGCCGTTGCGGGCGCGGTGATGCTGGAACAGATAGGTCACCTCGTCCCGGTCGTCCGGATGGACGGAGGGATTGCCGTCGCCGCTTTCGTAGCGGATGCACTCCTCCTGCGTCCCTTCCATCATCTCGGTGTACTCACGCGAGCACCAGATCGGGCGGTAGCGCCCGTCCGCCTCCACGCGCATCAGCACCGAGTTGTTGTCCAGCGACTGGACCAGCTTCTTGTAGAAATTTGTCTCGAAATCCAACATACCGAATACCCCGTTATCGCCTTTTCGCGGGCGCTTTTTCACATAGCTGTCTTCAGAAACGATCTCAGGAACAATATTACTCCATAATTATTATATGGGATTGGTCCGGTAATATCAAGAATAAAATAGTGGCGAAGCTTCACAGCTCGCCACCATTTTTCATACTTGTACGGCTGCTTTGTGCCGCCGCTCCTTTTCCTCGTAAAGCTGCTTGTCCGCCCTCTCGATCAGCTCCTTCAGCGACAGGGCCGGATCGGCCCTGGCCGCGCCCATGCTGACGCTCAGCTCGTACGGCGCGTTTGCCTCGCGATTGAGCCGCGTGAGCACCTCGTCGATGTTGTCGCGCAGCGCGTCGATCTCGTAGCGCGCGATATTGACGCGGTGCTGGAAGCTGCGGGCTCCCAGCCGCAGGGCCTCCGCGATACGGACGAGGGCCGCGTCTCCCTGAATGTGCCCGTAGGTGTCGTTGATGCTTTTGAACTTGTTTGCGTCGACCAGCAGCAGATAGAGCGGCGCGGCGCTGTCGCCGTTCTTCGCCCACTGCTCGTAATGATAGACCAACTGCTTGCGGTTGTTGAGACGCGTGAGCGGGTCGATGGAGATCATCTGGTCGAGCCATTCGAGATACATGAGCAGCGTCGCCAGAGAGAGCGTCGCGCAGGCGAGGGGGAGCTGCGGATACAGGAACTGCACGATGCCGGCTCCGGCGGGCGCCAGCGGGAACAGCGCCAGCGAGAGCAGCATCCTGTGCTGCGCATAGCGCTGCTTTTGGAACAGGCCGATCAGCGCGCGGCCGCATGTGACGAAAACATAAAGGTACGAAAGCAGATACTGGATAATGAACAGCGGCCCGCGGTGGTAGTCGCCATGCGCATCCACATAGAACAAAATCCCCGTGAAGAGATTGACGATGAGCAGGACGCCCATGATCCACACCAGCACGGAGGAGATGAGCACGCGCTTGCGGCTCTGCACAAAGGGCGACTCCTGCTTGTGCTCAAAGTAGATGAACCAGAAAAAGCACATCAGGGTCGTGGAGAAGAAGTAGACCTCCTTCGCCGCCATGGCTGCGGCGGGGCTGTAGGGAATGAGGCCGTACAGCATCATGACATAAAACGTATCAGACAGGAAAAATACCGTCTGCGCGTTGATTGCCATGGAGAAGTTGCGCTGCGCGACCATTTTGGACAACCCGGCGGTCCGATGGCGGATGATGCCGATGAGAAAGACCGCAACGAGATTGATCTCCAGATAGAGTAATGCGTATATCGTCTGTATATCCATCATCAGCGCTCCAAAAAGTGATTCAGAGGCAAAATAAACAGCCTCAAATACTGCGAAAGCATAGGTTTGAGACTGTTTCTTCTGGAGGTGACACCCAGATTTGAACTGGGGAATGAGGGTTTTGCAGACCCTTGCCTTACCACTTGGCTATGTCACCGTATTAAATTGGGAATTCCAAAAAAGAGAGGTCAGCCGAGAGGCTGACCTCTCTTTTTTGGAGCGGGCAACGAGGCTCGAACTCGCTACCTCCACCTTGGCAAGGTGGCGCTCTACCAGATGAGCTATGCCCGCAAAATGGTGCCTCCGGTCGGAGTCGAACCAACGACACGCGGATTTTCAGTCCGCTGCTCTACCAACTGAGCTACAGAGGCAAATGGCGACCAAGAAGGGGCTCGAACCCTCGACCTCCGGCGTGACAGGCCGGCGCTCTAACCAACTGAGCTACTTGGCCGTAGCGTGGTGGGAACAACTGGACTCGAACCAGTGACCCCCTGCTTGTAAGGCAGGTGCTCTAACCAGCTGAGCTATGCTCCCGAGTCCACTCGCACCCGCGAACGGCAAGCGTTATTATCCCCGAGCCGTTCCGCGCTGTCAACAAAAATTTTTCGTTTTCGGCGGAATTTTTTCTCCCGCTCATTTGCCCTTT
>CAJOFI010000252.1 GCA_905233595.1 uncultured Oscillospiraceae bacterium
CTGCATAGGCATAGCACATAGAGGGAGCGATGTGTTCGCGGTCGTCGGCCTTCATAGCTGCTTCGAGGGCAGCGAGGCTGTAGTGAACCTTCTCGTCAACGGGAACATAAATCTCAGTGGAAGCGGCCCAGAGAACGACGATGCGTGAGCATCCCTTCTCGGCCTTGAAGCGGCGGATGTCCTCGCGCAGAGCCTCAACCATCTCCCAACGGGTCTTGCAGGGCTTCACGTTGTCACCGTCGAGACGCTTGGCATAATTCTTGTCGAAGGCAGCGGGCATGGGCTTAATTGCTTCCAGCTCGTCGCGGACGGGAGCTTCAAGCGCCTGTTTCAGCAGCGCGGCAAGGCGCTCGCCATCCTCGTGTGCATCGGCGTGTTCGGCTTCCTGCTGGATTTGTTCGCCAACCTCGGCTACCTGCACGGCAGCCTCAGCACCGGAACGGCGCTTTTGAAGACCGACGTGCTGATGGTCAACCTCGCGACGGTGATCGTCTATAAGAAAAAGCTCTACGCCTCGGACTGGCTGGGCACCGCGATCATGCTCGCCGGCGTGCTGCTGGTGCTGGGTGTGGACTTCGGCGGCATGGAGCTGCATGTCACCGACCTCTTTTTCCTGCTCTCCGCCGCGTGTGTCAGCGCGAACGCGTTCATCATCAAGGCGGCGCAGGAAAAGCACGGCGAGGACTCGGACATGATCTCGTACTACAACAACTTCACCGTCCTTGTCCTCTTCGGCATCAGCTCCGCGGCAACGGGTTCGTTCCGCGCCGACGCGCTGAACACCATCCCGCATTTCTGGCCGCTGGTCGCCCTCGGCGGACTGGCGCAGACCGGCATCTATTTCTTTTACTATCGCAACCTCAAGCATTTTGAGGTCTGGCTCGTCAAGCTCTATCTTCTGCTGATGCCCGTTTTGAGCTGCTTCATCGGCGTGGTGTTCCTGAACGAGGAACTGACGGCAGCGAAGATAGCCGGCATCGCGGTCGTGCTGATCGGCGCGGCGGTGATCCTGCAGCGCGGGCGCATCAACCGTGCCGAGGCTCCCGCCGCCGGAGCGGCGGAGCAAGAAGAGCAGCACCGGAAAGGAGGCTTTCGACATGCCGTTTGAAGGCGACAATATGATGGGCGTCAAGCGGAACAACCGCAGCGCCATCCTGCGCATCCTGCACGAAAAGGGCGAGATGTCCCGCAAGCGTCTGGCGGAGAGCATGAAGCTCACCCCTGCCGCGATCACCAAGATCGTCGGCGAAATGCTGGGCGAGGGGCTGCTCGTCGAGGGCGAGGCCGTCTCCAGCGGCACCGCCGGGCGGCGGGAGATCATGGTGAAGCTCAACGAGCGCCACGTCTGCGCGCTCGGGCTGATGATCAACATCCCGAAGACGGTGCTCTCCGCCGTCTGGCTGGACGGCACCGTAATCTTCTCCGAGGAGTATACGCTGGAGCGCAACCACCCCGCCGAGCCGACGGTACAGGAGCTCTGCGCGCGGCTGATGGAGCTTACGGAGCAGCACGGGCTCTCGCGCGGGCAGATCATCGGCGTGGGCGTCGCCATTCGGGGCGTGACCTCTCTGGACGGCAGGTCGTCCGCCAACAGCTTCGGCGCCTTCGCCGAGGAGGCGCTGACAGGGCTGCGCGCCGTGCTGTCGAACAACGTGCGCGCTCTCTTTGCCGCGCATGTGTTCCTCTCCCACGACCAGGCGGAGGGCTCGCAGTTTTTCCTGCGCTGCGAGTACGGCATCGGCGCGTCCCTGACCATCGACGGCAAGATCTGGCACGGCGTGACCGAGCAGTGCGCCGAGATCGGCCACATCCCTGTCGTCCGACGCGGCGGCAAGCCCTGCGTCTGCGGCAAGAGCGGCTGTCTGGAAACCATCGCCTCCCCCACCGCGATCCGCGAGGACGCCATGGCTCTGCTCTCCCCGGAGCAGACGCCCGTGCTGTGGAAGATGTGCGGCGAGCGGCCGGATGAGCTGACGCTTGACAACGTGCTCAACGCCGCGTGCAGCGGTGACATGGGCGCGGCAGAGATCGTGGACCGCGCGGTGAGCACGCTGGGAACCGCGCTCAAGTCGGTCATCTATCTGGTCGACCCCAGCAAGATCGTGCTCTACGGGCAGATGTTCGACAATTCCTATTACCTTTCGCGGCTGCTCAGCGAGGTGCGCGAGGGCGTCGACAGCGGGCACGCCGTGGAGATCCAGACCAGCCCCTACAACCATCTGCTCGAAGACAAGGCGGCGAGTCTGCTCGCGGTGCAATATTATTTTGACAACGGAGGACTGTTATGACAGACAATGCGACGTTGCGTACCCTGCGCCGGAAAAACCCCG
>CAJOFI010000253.1 GCA_905233595.1 uncultured Oscillospiraceae bacterium
CCCGGAACGTCCACCAGCAGACAATGGCGGCGCGCGGTGTCAAAGCGCCCCCGGGCGGAGGCGACGGTCTTCCCCGTCCAGTTGCCCGTGTGCTGGTGCAGCCCCGTGAGCCGGTTGAAGACCGTGCTCTTTCCTACGTTCGGAAGCCCCGCAAGGGCGATCACATGCGTTTGCATTCTTCTCCTCCCTCCGCTCGACCCAGATCTCCCGGCTGTCCCGGTCCCGCAGAGCCAGCGCCGCGCCGCAGAGCTCGTAGGCCGCGGGGTCGCCCAGCGGGCTGCGCCCGAGGCAGCGGAGGACGGCGCCCTCGATCAGCCCCAGCTCCCGCAGACGCAGGCGCATCGCGCCGCGCGTATCCAGCGCGCGCACCACGGCGCTTTCGCCCGGACGCAGCGTGCAGAGTCTTTGGAACTGTTTCATGGTTTCCACCTCGCTTATGGGCATCTCAAAAACTCCTGCCCGGCGCTGTGCCGGAGCTTTTGCCCCCAAAAAACTTGAAATACACAAAGTATTCCTACGTTTTTTGCCCTTGAATCTGAGACAAAATCTCTCGGCGCATCACCAGACCTGCGTTTTTAGAGCTGCCCTTTATGCTATGCCCGCTTGCAATTTCGGGTGAATTCTGCTACCATGAACGGGAGGTGATGACAATGGTTTTTACGTTCAACCACTTTAATTTTAACGTCCTCGATCTGGAGCGCAGTCTGAAATTTTACGACGAAGCCCTCGGGCTCAAGCCCGTGCGGGAGAAGAACGCCGCCGACGGCAGCTTCAGGATCGTCTTTCTCGGCGACGGCGTCACGGACTTCCGGCTGGAGCTGACCTGGATGACCCAGCGCAGCGAGCCTTATGACCTCGGCGAGCAGGAGTACCACCTGGCCTTCCGCGTGGACGATTTCGACGCCGCCCACGCAAAGCACGAGGCCATGGGCTGCATCTGCTTTGAAAACCCCTCCATGGGCATCTACTTCCTCGAAGACCCCGACGGCTACTGGATCGAGATCATCCCCACGAGAAAATAGTTTTGAGCGCTGAGTTTTGAGGAGAACGGATAAAAAACGGAGCTGTGAAAAACGAAGTTTTTCACAGCTCCTTGTACATCGCCGGGGCGCTGGCTTTGTTGGCGTTTTCGTTGATCTCCGTGACCTCCACCTTGAGCGTGCCCTTGCCGAAGGCGATCTCGATCACGTCCCCGACCTTGACCTGATAGCTGGCCTTGACCTGTCGGCCGTTGACGGAAACGCGCTCGCCGTCGCAGGCCTCGTTTGCCATGCTTCTCCGCTTGATGAGGCGCGAGACCTTCAAATATTTATCCAATCGCATACGTACACCCTCCTTAGGAACTGTTCCGAAATAACTTGTGCAATCTGACTTGCCTTTTTACCCTGTAGCTTCGTTGTCAAATCTTGAAATACACAAAGTATTCCTGCGATTTTCTTCCCACGGCAGCTCCACGAAGCGCGGCTCATGCCCCATCGCGGGCAGGAGCTTTTCAAAGAGCGCCTTTGTCTCAAAGCGGAGGCTGGAGGTGTTGATGCAGGGATGGCAGCCGAAATACCGCTCCTGCGAGAGCTCGCGGTCTACCAGCAGGCGCACGGCCCTGTCCCTGTCGTTCATCAGCCCGAGCACGGAGACCGAGCCGGGCGTGAGGTCGAGGTAGCGCTCCATGTGTTCGGGGCTTGCAAAGCTCAGACGCGCGCAGCCGATCTGTTTGGACAGAAGCTTCGTCCTGAAGGGCTTTTCCCCCGGCATGATGAGCAGATAAAAATCCGTCTGCTGCCTGTTGGTGAGAAACAGGTTCTTGCAGATGCCGCAGCCCAGCAGCCCCTCCACCTCCCGGCAGGCCTCGATGGTGTCCGCGTGCTCGTGATCGACGCGGTAATATTCGATCCCCAGCCCGTCGAGCAGGTCGTAGCAGCGCTCCTCCTTGGGGATGCGCGTCTCCGCCGGACGGCCGCGGTATAAAGTATCGTCAATTCTCATTTTCATCCTCAAAAAAGGACGCTGCAGAAGCAGCGCCCTTTTTGATTATGCCTTTCGGATGTCTTAGGAACTGTTCCGAAATAACTTGTGCAATCTGGCTTGCCTTTTTCACCTGTAGCTTCGTTGTCAAATCTTGAAATACACAAAGTATTCCTGCGATTTTCAGTTCCTTACTTCTTGGCCTTGGCCTGGGCGGACAGGGTCTTGAAGGACATGACAGCCAGGATGACCGCCAGAACGACCAGAGCGATGCTCCAGATGACCTGGAAGTAGGTGCCCCAATCGGCGCCTGCAGCGATCTTGCCGAAGCCGGTGACGATCGTCCAGCAGAGGGCGGTGATGGTGGCGCAGAGCATGAAGACCATCGGGAAGAAGAACATCTTGTTGTTCTTGCCGATCTTGCCGAGCCAGGTGCAGACAGCGAGCATGGCCACGCCGGCGAGGAGCTGGTTCGCGGAACCGAACACGCTCCAGATCTGGCTCAGACCCATGAAGCCCATGCCGCAGCCGATGAAGACCATGATAAGGGTGGAGACGATCGGGGTGGAGAAGAACTTGGCAGCGCCGGTCAGATCGTCATGGGTCTTTCCTTCCGGAGTCAGCAGCTCGGCAAACAGGTAACGGCACAGACGGGTCGCGGAGTCCAGAGAGGTCAGCGCGAAGACGGAGACCGCCAGGGTGAACAGGTTGTAAATGGTGTTGTAGCTGCCATGCACGAAGGAATCGAACATGGTGGCAATGCCGCCCGCGAAGATCGTGGGAGGAGCGGACATCTGGTACTTGTCGCCGACCTGGTTCCACACCACGCCGACAGCGATCAGGGCGATGATGCCCAGCGCGGACTCCACGATCATGGAGCCGTAGCCGATGACCTGCGCGTCCTTCTCATTGTTGATCTGCTTGGAGGAGGTGCCGGAGGAGATCAGAGAATGGAAGCCGGAGCAGGCGCCGCAGGCGACGGTGATGAACAGGAAGGGGAAGATGGGCTGGCCGGCGCCGTTGACCAGACCGGTGAAGGCGGGAACCTTCACGACGGCAGCGCCGGTGAAGGAGCCGCCGATGATGGCGATGAGGGCGAGACCCATCATGCCGTAGAGCAGGAAGGAGCTCAGGTAGTCACGCGGCTGCAGCAGGATCCACACGGGCAGCAGGGAGGCCACGGTGACGTACACGGCGATGAAGATCACCCAGAAGGTGCGGCTGAAGTGCAGGCCGACAGCCTGGCCGAGGAAGACGATGGCGATGATGCCGATGATGCCGATGATCGTCGCGGGGCCGATCTTGGCGTTCTTGCGGTACACGAAGTAGCCGAAGATGGCGGCGATGACGATGAAGAGGATGGAGGTCATGGCCGTAGAGCCGTTGGCGGCGTAGGTGGCGGCGGAGGGATCCACCGACACGAAGGTGCCCGCGACGACAGCGGTGAAGGAGGCGATGACCAGGATCAGAACGGCGAGGGCGAAGATGATGAACAGACGCTGAGCCTTGACGCCCATGGAGTCCTTCATGATCTCG
>CAJOFI010000254.1 GCA_905233595.1 uncultured Oscillospiraceae bacterium
TTGAGATTTATGACGTTTTTGAGTATACTGAGTAGCGAAGCCATTGCTCTTCTCCTTTGCTGTTGTCTCGCTAACTCAGTATTTTAGGAGATTTGCTTTAGCTTTTCTATATCCTGTTGTTTTTTGGCTCACCCATTATGGGTGCAGATGACTCTCTGTTTGCGGCTAACGCCTTCTCAAAACAGTGCTGCCGCTTTCAGATTCCTGCCTGAAAACTGAAAATTGGGGCTTTGAAAAAAACGAAGTTTTTTCAAAGCCCCTTCAGATCAAATCATGCTCATGAGGATCTGCACGGCGTTGCTGGCCGCGCCTTTGCGGATCTGGTCGCCGCAGCACCAGAGCGTGAGCCCCTTCTCGTCGGTCAGATCCTCGCGGATGCGCCCGACCCACACGAGATCCTGGTCGGAGGTATCGAGCGGCGTGGGGTAGCAGCGCCCCTCGTAGTCCTCAATGAGACGCACGCCGGGATAGGCGGCGACGGCGGCCTTCGCCTCCTCGACCGTGACCTTGCGCTCGGTGCGCAGGGTGACGGCGATGGAGTGCGAGCGCATCACGGGTACGCGCACGCAGGTGCAGTTGACCTTGAGCTCGGGCGCGTGGAGGATGCGGCGCCCCTCGTTCTGCATCTTCATCTCCTCCTTCGTGTAGTCGTTGCCGTAAGGCGCGTCGATGAAGGGGATGACGTTCATGGCGATCTGGGTCGCGAAGGTCTTGACGACGGGCTTCTCCCCCGCGGCGAGGGCGCCCATCTGGCTTTCCAGCTCCGCGATGCCCGCCTGCACCGCGCCGGAGACGGCCTGGTAGGTGCAGGCGATCATGCTCTGAATGGGGCTGAGCTTCGCGATGCCCGCCACCGCCATGAGCGCGATGATCGTGCAGCAGTTGGGGTTTGCGATGATGCCGTGGTGCTCAAAGGCGTCCGCGCCGTTGATCTCGGGCACCACGAGGGGCACCTCGGGGTCGAGGCGGAAGGCGGAGCTGTTGTCGATGTACACCGCGCCGCTCTTCTTGATCGCGGGGGCAAAGCGGCGGGACATGTCGCCCTCCACCGCGCCGAGCACGAAGTCCATGCCCGCAAAGCTCTCCTCCGTGGTCTCCTGAATGGCGACCTCGCGCCCCTGGAAGGGAACGAGCGTCCCCGCGCTTCTTGCGCTCGCCAGCAGGCGCAGCTCGCCCACGGGGACGTTGTACTCCTCCAGCACCTTGCGCATCTCACAGCCAACGGCGCCCGTCGCGCCGAGGATCGCGATATTGACCTTTTTCATTTTATAAAACTCCTTTCAATGGCGAATAGTGAATAGTGAATGGGGAAAAGTGAAAAATTACGGTGTCGCTTCGCGACGATTTTGAATTTTTGTCCCTGAAGGGGACACCTTAGGAACTGTTCCGAAATAACTTGTGCAATCTGACTTGCCTTTTTCACCTGTAGCTTCGTTGTCAAATCTTGAAATACACAAAGTATTCCTGCGACATCTTTGCACAATTTATTTCTGCACAGTTCCTTAACGATTCACTCTTCACTTCTCACTTTTCACTCATCCGGCGAATCCGTCGTACATGACGCGGATGGCGGTCTCAAACTTCTCATTCTCCACGCCCACGATGATCGCAAGCTCATCCGCGCCCTGGGCGATGGTGCGGATGTTGACGCCGTTGCGCCCCAGCGCCGCGAAGAGGCGGCCGGACACGCCGGGTCTCGCCGACATCTTGCGCCCGACAGCAGCCACGAGGGAGATGCCCTCCTGCAGCTCCACCTCGTCCGGGCGGCAGCTCTTGCGCACTTCGGCGATCACGTCATACACGCTGTCCCCCAGCGCGGCGGTCGAGGCCACCAGCGCGAAGGACTCCAGCCCCAGCGTGATATGCTCCACCGCGACGTTGTAGCGGTCGAAGACCTCCAGCGCGTTTCTGAGCGTGGCGGAGAGCTTCATGTTGTGCTTGACGACGGTGAGGATGCTGAAATTTTTGCGCCCGGCGATGCCGGTGATGAAGCGTTCATCCTGCTGCTCCTCGTCGATGCTCTCCACGATCATGGTGCCGGGGTCGCCGGGGCGGTTGGTGTTGCGGATGTTGAGGGGGATGCCCTTGTCCTTGAC
>CAJOFI010000255.1:0-1452 GCA_905233595.1 uncultured Oscillospiraceae bacterium
CCGTTGACCTCGATATGCAGGTCTGGGGCTACGACCCCTTCCTCTCGGTGGACGCCGCCTGGCGTCTCAGCCGTTCGGTGCTGCACGCCTCCACCCTCGATGAGATCTACGAAAACTGCGACTACATCAGTCTGAACGTCCCCCACACGGAGACGACCCACCATATGCTCAACGACGAGGCCTTCTCCAAGATGCGCGAGGGCGTGCGCATCCTCAACGAGAGCCGCGCCGAGGTCGTGGACGACGAGGCCATGACCCGCGCCCTCGTAAGCGGCAAGGTCGCGAAATACGTGACGGACTTTCCCAACGAGATCATTCTGAAAGCGCCCAACGTGATCGCCCTGCCCCATATCGGCGCCTGCACCCCCGAGAGCGAGGATCGCTGCGCCGTCATGGCGGCCGAGGAGATGTACGACTACCTCTTAAACGGCAACATCCGCAACAGCGTCAATCTCCCGGATGTGGCGCTCAGCCGCATGGGCGTGTGCCGCCTCTGCGTCATCCACCACAACGTCCCGCGCATGATCACCCGCATCCTCGATTTCATCAGCGCGAAGAACATCAACGTCGAGCACATGATCAACAAGCCGCGCGGCGGCTACGCCGTGACCATCGTCGATCTCTCCGAGCCGATCGGCGAGGACGTGGCGGACGCCATCCGGCGCATGACCGACGTGGTGAGGGTGCGCGTGCTATGAAGAAAATCGGAATGCTGGTCGCCATCACGCGGGAGATGCAGGCGGTGCTCGCGCGCTACGGCCGGGCGGTCTCGGAGGAGACACGCTGCGGCGTGCGCGTGCTGCGCTATGACATGGACGGCTATGAGCTCATCGTCGCGGGCTCCGGCGCGGGGGAAATCGCCGCCGCCGCCGCCTGCGCCCTGCTGATCGACCGCTATGAGGTCGGGCTCGTGGTGAACTTCGGCGTGGTCGGGGGCTTGAGCGAGGAGATGACGCGCACGAAGACCTGCGTGGTCGAGCGCGTCGTGCACTACGATTTCGATACCAGCGCCTGCGACGGGACGCTGCCGGGGCAGTACTGCGAGTACCCGGACGTGTACCTGCCCGCGACGCGCGCGCTTGTAGAACGCGCGATCGCCCTCGCGCCGGAATTGAAGGCCGTGACCTGCGCCTCCGGGGATAAATTCGTGGAGGGCAGGGAGCGCAAAAGCGCCCTGCGCGAGCAGTTCGGGGCGGACATCTGCGAGATGGAGGCCGCCGCTGTGGTGCTCACCTGTGACCGCAGCGGCGTTCCCTGCCTGCTCATCAAGACCGTCGCCGACGCCCTCGCGGACGGGGCGGAGGATTTCGGCACCGCAGTACGGCACAGCGCCGAGCGCTGCCTCGACGTGGCGGATAAGATCATCCGGGAACTGTAAAAAGTTCGTGAAGAGTGAATAGTGAACAGTGAAAAGCTAAGGTTTCGCTTCGCGACGATTATCATTCGTTCCGG
>CAJOFI010000255.1:1528-2326 GCA_905233595.1 uncultured Oscillospiraceae bacterium
GGCGGTGAAAAACGGCTTTGCGGTGGAGCTCGACCGCACGGCCTTCTTCCCCGAGGGCGGCGGACAGGCTGCCGACACCGGGACGCTCGCCGACGCGCGGGTGCTGGACGTGCAGGAGAGGCAGGGGCGCATCCTGCACCTGACCGACCGGGCGCTGCCGGTGGGGGAGACGGTCTGCGGGGCGCTCGACTTTGAGCAGCGCCGCCGCCGCATGCAGAACCACTCCGGGGAGCATATCTTCTCCGGCACGGTGCACCGGCTCTTCGGGCTGAATAACGTCGGCTTTCACATGAGCGCCGCGTGCATGACCGTGGACTTTGACGGGGAGCTTTCCGCCGACGAGCTTCGCCTTGCCGAGGACGAGGCCAACGCCGCCGTGCGCGAGAATCTGCCCATCCGCTGCTTCTTCCCGGAACCGGAGGAGCTGGAGCGCCTGTCCTACCGCAGCAAGAAGGAGCTGGAGGGGGCGGTGCGCCTCGTGGAGATCCCGGGCGTCGATCTCTGCGCCTGCTGCGCGCCGCACGTGCGCAGGACAGGGGAGGTCATGCTCGTGAAAATCCTCTCCGCCGAGCGGCACCGGGGCGGCGTGCGCCTCACGCTCCTGTGCGGGCTGGACGCGCTGGAGGATTACCGCCGCCGCCAGAGCGAGAGCGCGGACGTGTCCCATCTGCTGAGCGTCCCCAAGGAGCAGATCGCCGGGGCGGTGAAAAACGGCTTTGCGGTGGAGCTCGACCGCACGGCCTTCTTCCCCGAGGGCGGCGGACAGGCTGCCGACACCGGGACGCTCGCCGACGCGCG
>CAJOFI010000256.1 GCA_905233595.1 uncultured Oscillospiraceae bacterium
GAAAAGCGCGGCGGCGGAGCAGGGCGTGATCAATCTCGTGTACCGATTCCCGGAGCGGTTCGGCTCCCTCCCGCTGAAGGGAGAATACTTCACCTCCGCACCCCTCGGAAGACTCTACGACGCGCTGGCGGAACGGCTTCGGAACGGGCAGGGCATCTCCCTCGCCGTGCTGGGGGAGCGGTTTTCCCAGGAGGAAACCGAGCTTCTCACAGAGATCATCAGCCACGACGAAACGACAGCAAGCGCGGCGGGAAACGCCATGCGCGATTACATAAAAATCATTCAGACTGAACACAACAGCGCCTCGTCCGACAGCGACCTGCGGGAATATGCGAAGCGCCTCAAAAAAACGAAAGGGATCGGTGGTAAAGATGTCAGCTAAAAAAACAACAGCGGAAGAGATCCTCGCGCCGGAGTCGGCAGGCACGGAGGAAGCGGCGGAGGTCAAGACGGCGGAAAAGTCCGCATCCAGAAAAAAGACGTCCAAAAAAACGGAGACGAAGAAAAAAGCACCCGCGGAAGACGCTGCTTCCGACCGAGCGGAAGCGCCTCATTCCGCGGAGGGAAAAACCTCGTCGAAGAAAAAGGCCCACGAGATGGAGAATGCCGAAGCGGAGCCGCCCGTAGAGGAGGAGCCTTTCTTTACGGAAGATGAACCCGCGCCGGAGTCGGAGGAGAAAAACAACGAGGAAAAAATCAACGAGCTCATCGAGCGCGGCAAGAAAGCCGGCCGACTGACCAGCAAAGAGCTCTCCGAGGTACTCGACAGCATGAACCTGGATCCGGACGAGCTCGACGCGGTGTATGACCGTCTGGACGATCTCGGCATCGAGACGGCGGGCGAGGAATTCCTCTCTCCCATTGAGGAGGAAGCGCTGCCCGAGCTGGAGGAGCTGGAGGAGCTGGAGGACGTGACCGAGGAGGAGATCCTCGATACGGACGCCGTTGCGGAAACCTTCTCCACCGACGACCCCGTTCGTATGTATCTCAAGGAAATCGGCAAGGTCCCCCTGCTCACACCGGATGAGGAGATCGCCCTGGCCATGCGTATGGCGGAGGGCGACGAGGAGGCAAAGCGCCGCATGGCGGAGGCAAACCTGCGCCTTGTGGTCTCCATCGCCAAGCGCTATGTGGGGCGCGGTATGCTGTTTCTCGACCTGATCCAGGAGGGCAACCTCGGCCTTATCAAGGCGGTGGAGAAATTCGACTACTCCAAGGGCTACAAATTCTCCACCTACGCCACCTGGTGGATCCGGCAGGCCATTACCCGCGCCATTGCCGATCAGGCAACAAGGTCATCCGCGTCTCCCGCCAGCTTCTGCAGGAGCTGGGTCACGATCCCTCCGCCGAGGAGATCGCCGCCGAAATGGGTCTGCCCGCCGACAAGGTCCGCGATATTCTGAAAATCGCCCAGGAGCCGGTCTCTCTCGAAACACCAATCGGCGAGGAGGAGGATTCCCACCTCGGCGACTTCATCGAGGACGAGGGCGTTTCCGAGCCCTCCGAGGCTGCGAGCTTCACCCTTCTGAAGGAACAGCTCATGAACGTGCTGGACACGCTCACCCCGCGGGAAAAGAAGGTTCTCGAGCTGCGCTTCGGCATCGCCGACGGGCGCACCCGCACCCTGGAGGAGGTCGGCAAGGAGTTCAACGTCACCCGCGAGCGCATCCGCCAGATCGAGGCGAAGGCGCTGCGCAAGCTCCGCCACCCCAGCCGCTCCAAAAAGCTGCGCGATTTCCTGAACTGAAAACTCTTGTCCCCGGAGCCGCCCAAGCTCTGGGGATTTCTGCATTTGACAGGATTGCCGTATTCTGATTAAATAAACAGAGAATCGGATGAGATCGGAGGGCCGCGCATGAAACGCGAGGATCGCAGCGCAAGAAAACAGCAGAAACGGGCGCAGACAAAGGAGCGCTGGGAAAACCACCGCACCGCCATGATCATATACCTGCTTCTGCGGCTGGTCGTCATCGGCGCGCTGGTCTGGGCCGCGCTGCGCGGCGATTACGAGAGCGTTTTCATCTGCGCTCTGACGCTCATCCTGTTTCTTCTGCCGGCGGTGGTGGAACGGCGCTTCCGCGTCGACCTGCCGGACACGCTGGAGATCGTGATCCTGTTTTTCATATTCGCTACGCAGATATTGGGCGAGCTTTCAGCGTGGTATGTCCGATTCCACGGCTGGGACACGCTCATGCACACCATAAACGGCTTCCTCTGCGCCGCCATCGGCTTTTCGCTCGTTGATCTTCTCAACCGCAGCGAGCGGGTGGGAATGCGCCTGTCTCCGTTTTACCTCGCGCTCGTCGCCTTTTGCTTTTCCATGACGGTGGGCGTTCTGTGGGAATTTTTTGAGTTTGCCATAGATCAGTTCTTCCTGTATGATATGCAGAAGGACACGATCATACATACCATATCCTCCACGATGCTGGATCCGACGAAGAGCAACCACACCGTCGTTATCCGCGGCATCACCGAAGCCGCCGTGAACGGCGAGGCCCTCGGCCTCGGCGGGTATCTCGACATCGGCCTGTACGACACCATGAAGGACCTTTTTTCTACGTCAAGGGCCGGGGCGGCAGCAGATTTGCCAGCCGGTTCATCCCCGTCGTGCTCGATCGGGAGCCGGCAGAAAGCGAGGATGTAAAACAGTGACAAACCGGGCCGAACCGCGGCACGATTTTCGTCGATAATGGCAATTGCACCGAGCGCCGGGCGGGTATATAATTCCTTTTCGCAGACTTGGAAAGGAGCCCGTTTTATGGACCAGCACGCGCACAAACTGACAAGCGGCCCGCTTGGGAAGCAGATTCTCTTGTTCTCCCTGCCGCTGATCTTCTCGAACGTCCTGCAGGTGCTGTTCAACATGTCGGACGTGGCGGTGGTCGGCCGCTTTGCCGGCGCCTCGGCGCTGGGCTCCGTCGGCTCGTGCTCGATTCTCGTATCGCTGTTTACGGGCTTTCTCATCGGCATGGGCAGCGGCGTGAACGTGCTGGTCGCCCGGTACTACGGAGCGGAAAACCACGACGCTTTGCGAAAGACCGTGCACACCTCCGTCCTCGTATGCACGGCGATGGGCTTTCTCATCCTTTTGCTGGGGCTTGTGTTTTCCCGGCCGCTTCTCCTGCTTCTTCGCACCCGGGACGATCTCATGGACGGCGCGGCGCGGTATCTGCGGCTATACTTCCTCGGTATGCCCGCCATGGCCCTTTATAACTACGGCAACGGCATATTCAGCGCCGTCGGGGACACGAAGCGCCCCCTGCTGTACCTGCTTCTGGCCGGCGTCCTGAACGTCTCCTTGAACCTCGTGTTCGTGATCGTCTGTCACATGGATCTGGCGGGCGTGGCGCTGGCAAGCGTGATCTCCCAGTATGTCTCCGCCGCGCTGATCCTCGCGGCGCTTCTGC
>CAJOFI010000257.1 GCA_905233595.1 uncultured Oscillospiraceae bacterium
CTGTATGCTCTCAGCGGCCAGCTGCAACAAGTGGTTCTGTGACGAAATATTGAAAACCTCCGATTACGCCGCCGAGCAGGCAGATATCACCGACGATAAGCTGGGATGTAACCGGGTGTTCTTCCTGCCGTACCTCATGGGCGAGCGCAGCCCCATCAACGACACGGACGCCCGGGGCACGTTCATCGGCCTGTCCATGGACACCACCCGCGCCGACATGGTGCAGGCGGTGCTGGAGGGCGTGGCCTTTGCCATCCGGGACAGCTTCGAGGTGGCGAAGAGCCTCGGCGTGAAGATCGAACGCTCCAAGCTCTGCGGCGGCGGGGCGAAAAGCTCGCTGTGGCGAAAGATCATGGCAAATGTCCTAAACCTGCCGCTGGACATTCCCCAGACGGAGGAGGGGCCCGGCTATGGCGCGGCGATGCTGGCCATGGTGGGCTGCGGGGCCTATGACAGCGCCGCGGATTGCGCAGACGCGCTTGTCCGCACCACAGAGACCGTCGAGCCGGACCCGGCCCTTGCCGCCCGGTATGAGGAACGATATAATAAGTTCAAAATGATCTATCCCGCCTGCAAAAATCTCTTCAAGGAGCTGATGTGATATGACGGTTCATTCGGTTTTGGATGCGGAATTCAACCCCTACGGCAAGGTTCTGGAGGGCTTCAATACTGCGGAGCTGCAAAAGGCCATGCTCGCCATCGATCTGCCGGCGATATCTTTTCGGAGCTCCGGGACCGGGCCTACGGCGGTATGCCCATCCAGCTCGGCATGTGCTGGGGTCATAACACGAAGCTCAACTGCCTCGAATACCACCGGGACAGCGAGGTGAACATCGGTACCCACGATTTTATACTGCTCCTGGCCAAGGAGGACGAGATCGAAGCCGGCGTCCTCGACACATCCAAGGTCAAGGCCTTCCGCGTCCCCGCAGGCGCGGCGGTGGAGGTGTACGCCACGACGCTGCACTATGCGCCCTGCCACACAAGCAAGGAGGACGGCTTCCGCGTGGCGGTGGCCCTGCCCATGGGAACCAATACCGAAAAACCTGTGATCAAGCCCGGAAACAGCGAGGATAAAATGCTCTGGGCGCGGAACAAGTGGCTGCTGGCCCATCCTGAGACGAGCGAAGCGAAAAATGGCGCCTATATCGGCTTGAAGGGCGCGAACATCGACATACAGGAGGAACTCTGACATGACAAACATTCCCGAAGTAAAGCTCGGCATCATTGCCGTTTCCCGCGACTGTTTCCCCATCGGCCTGTCCGTAAAGCGCCGGGAGGCCATCAAGGCCGCGTATAAGGGCGAGCTGTACGAATGCCCGGTCACCGTGGAGAACGAAAAGGATATGCTGAAGGCCGTGGCGGACGTGAACGCCGCAGGGTGCAATGCTCTTGTTGTATTCCTCGGAAACTTCGGTCCCGAGACGCCTGAAACTCTGATCGCAAAACACTTTGACGGCCCCTGCATGTTCGTGGCGGCCGCCGAGGGCGACGGCGATCTCATCAACGGCCGCGGCGACGCCTACTGCGGCATGCTCAACTGTTCCTATAACCTGGGCATGCGGCATTTGCAGGGCTACATCCCCGAATACCCCGTGGGCACGGCGGAGGACATCGCCGCCATGATCGCGGATTTCGTGCCCATCGCCCGTGCTATTATCGGCGTTAAGAATTTGAAGATCATTACCTTCGGCCCCCGGCCCCAGGACTTCTTCGCCTGCAACGCCCCTATCAAGGGCCTGTACGAGCTGGGCGTGGAGATCGAGGAGAACTCGGAGCTCGACCTGCTGGTGTCCTACAAGGCCCACGCCGGCGACGAGCGCATCCCCGCTGTGTGCGCCGATATGGCCGCTGAGATGGGCGAGGGCAAATACTTCCCCGATCTTCTGGAGCGCATGGCGCAGTTCGAGCTGACGCTTCTCGACTGGGCGGAGGCGCATAAGGGGGCGCGCAAATACGTCGCCTTTGCCGACAAGTGCTGGCCGGCGTTCCCGGAGCAGTTCGGCTTTGAGCCGTGCTTTGTGAACAGCCGTCTGGCCTCCCGCGGCATCCCCGTGAGCTGCGAGGTGGATATCTACGGCGCGCTGTCCGAGTACATCG
>CAJOFI010000258.1 GCA_905233595.1 uncultured Oscillospiraceae bacterium
GTTGATCTCCATGGCGACGAGGCTCGCGTTCACCATCGTGTCCTTGGCGCTGCCGGGGTGGACGTTGAAGCCCCGCACCTCCCAGACCGCCGTGGAGGCGTTGAAGGTCTCGCAGTTGATGGTGTCCGGCTCGCCGCCGTCCACGGTGTAGCCGAAGGCCGCGCCGAGGCGCGCAAGATCCATCAGCGCCGCGCCGTGCCCCACCTCCTCATCCGGGCTGAAGCAGACCGCGATGCGCCCGTGCGGGCGCTTCTCCGCGACAAGGCGCTCGCAGGCGGTCATGATCTCGGCGATGCCCGCCTTGTCGTCCGCGCCGAGAACCGTGGTGCCGTCGGTGGTGATGAGGGTCTTCCCCCTGAGCTTTTCAAGGTGCGGGAAATCCTCCGCGCGGAGCGTTCTCCCGCTCTCGCCGAGGGGAACGTCCCCACCGTCGTAGTTTTCATGTATCACGGGTCTGACGTTCTCGCCGGAAAAATCCGGGATGGTGTCGATGTGCGCGTTGAAGGCGATGCAGGGCCAGTCCTCGCAGCCGGGCGTCGCGGGCAGGAAACCGTAGGTGTAGGCGTGCTCGTCCACGAAGACGCTCTCCATCCCGAGCTGCCACATCTCCATGGCCAGCAGGTTGCTCAAATCGAACTGCCGCCGGGTCGTCGGGGTCTTGTCCACGTTCTCCGCGCTCGCTGTGTGGATCTGGGCATATCTGATCAGTCGTTCGTAAGCTCTCATGGCAAACTCCTTATATTTTAGGAACTGTTCCGAAATAACTTGTGCAATCTGACTTGCCTTTTTCACCTGTAGCTTCGTTGTCAAATCTTGAAATACACAAAGTATTCCTGCGAGCCATCTTTGCACAATTTATTTCTGCACAGTTCCTTAATGAATAGTGAATCGTTAAGGTGTCCCCTGCGGGGACAACTTTTTCGTCGCGAAGCGACTCCTTCACTTTTCACTTTTCACTTTTCACTTTTCACTATTTGCTTTTCACTTTTCACTATTGGCAGATTTCCGCGTACACGAACAGCCTTCCTTTGCGCGACGTGCCGCCGGTGCCGGTTACGCTGCCCTTGCCCGCGCCCTTGAGGGAGAGAATATCGCCCTCCTTAACGCCAAAGTCCGTTCTAAGGGACACCTGATAGTTTATACTGACGTTACCGGCTGAGATCTGGCGCGCCGCCTCCGTGCGGGAGAGATTGAACATCCCGCCCACGATGGCGTCAAGGCGCATGCTCTGCACCGAAAAGCTCTTTTGCAGCACCTTCTTCTCCGGCGCGGGCACCTCGGAGAGCGCGACCTCCTCCGCCGTCACGCCGCAGCGCCCCACCTTCTCGATGCTGAGCAGATGCCGCAGGACGCTGGGCTGGCAGAAGACGTATGCGACGTTTTCCGTCACCCGGACGTCCCCCAGCCACTCGCGCCCGATGCCCATGCCCAGCAGCGCGCCGAGATAGTCCCGGTGCCCGGGCGCGCCAAAGTGGGCGGTGAGGCGGATGGCGCGCAGGTACTCGGAGGCGTCGAAATATTCCGCCTCCAGGTACTCGGGCAGGAAGAAGCCCACCGTGCGCTCGCAGTCCGCGCCGCCGCCGTCGAAAACCAGGCGGCAATCGGCGGTATGCTTCGCCCACTGCTCGAGGGCGTAGCGCTCGGCGGGGGTGAGAAAGCCCGTGTGGGTCACGCTCCCGCTGCGCTCACAGCGCTCGCGCAGATCCTCCGCGCGGCGCAAAAGCTCGTTATTCTCCATCCTTCCGCTCCATTTCCAGCTTCGTGGTGTGGGCGCCGCGGTTGCTCTGCCGCAGAACCGCCTCGATCTGGCGCAGCACGCTCTCGACCTCGGCGGAAAACTCCCGCGAGCTCTCGCGCAGTACGCCCGAACGCAGCGCCGAGACCTGGATCAAGGCGTCGCTCGTGATGACGCGCACGTCGTAGTTGCGCCCGATCTCGTCGGCCATGCGCTCGATGAAGGCGTCCGCGCTCTCCCCGTCGGCGGTGTAGGCGACGCGGAGGTTGTGGTAGTCGCCGCGCTCGCCGGGGTTGCCCGGCTGGTGAAAGCCGTCGAAGACCAGCACCAGCTCCGCCTTCGTAAAGCCGCAGTA
>CAJOFI010000259.1:0-1044 GCA_905233595.1 uncultured Oscillospiraceae bacterium
GGCATAAAAAGCCCTGTCTCCTGCGCTGTTATTTGTCATTCGTCATTTTCACAAGAGCGTTTTCCGTGCTTTTTTCCACACACTACTATACAGTTACGTTTACACTTCGTTAACTCATTCAATTACCGTGGCGAAGCCGCCGGGAGGGCTTGACAAAAGCGCGCAATCGGATACAATAGCGGTATCCACGCCGTGAGACGGATATTTGCGGCGGGGAACGGGCATACGATCCGGCGCCGAAGCAAGGAGCTTGGTGCGGAAAGGCCGGGATCGCGGCGGAGCTTCTGTGTGGGCAGCTCGCGGAGGGGAAGGAAAAGCATGCTTGAGGTGAACGGCGTTTCCCTGCGCTTCGGGGAGAAGGAAGTGTTGCGCGGCTGTGATCTGCGCCTTGAGGCGGGGGAGCGTCTTGCACTGATGGGGCCTTCCGGCTGCGGAAAGACTACGCTCGCGCGCATCGCCCTTGGGCTGCAGCGCCCGGATTCCGGCGCCGTGCGGCGCGATTTTGCCCGCGTCGCCGCCGTCTTCCAGGAGCCGCGCCTGCTGCCCTGGCGCACGGCGGAGGAAAACGTGAACCTCGTGCTGACCGACCGGGAGGAGAGCCTGCCGGAGGCGCGCGCCTGGCTCTCGCGCCTGGAGCTTGCGGAGGCGGCGGCGCTCTACCCGGCGGAGCTCTCCGGCGGGATGCAGCAGCGCCTGAGGCCCGGGCTTCTGCTGCTCGACGAGCCCTTCAAGGCCATGGACGAGAGCCTGCGCGAACGCGTCCTGCGCCTCACGGCCGACGCCATCGGCGAGGCCGCGCTTCTGCTCATCACCCACAGCAGGCAGGAGGCCGACGCCCTCGGCTGCCGCGTCCTGCGCTATACCGACGGGCATTTTGAGCCGTGAGCGGCCAGTGGTTCGTGAAGAGCGAACGGTGAATAGTTGCGGTGTCGCTTCGCGACGTTTGGAACTGTGCAGAAATAAATTGTGCAAAGATGGCGTAGGATTTTTCGCCTGTAGCAAGGCGTCAAAGCGCAGGAATACTTTGTGTATTGCAAGCTTTGA
>CAJOFI010000259.1:1137-2373 GCA_905233595.1 uncultured Oscillospiraceae bacterium
ACCGCAGGCATACTTTGTGTATGGCAAGGTTGAGCAACGAAAAGTGGCACAAAAAGCCCTGTCAGTTGGGCGTTTTGTCGTTTTTCAAACAAGGCCTAGAAAAATCTCCGGCATTTTGCCGGAGATTTTTGTTTATCGGGCTTTTTCACAGCCCCTGCAAAGGCATTCGTCCGGAAACTTCTTTTCAAGACTCCAGGCGCGGGAAGATGCCGTTCAGGACGTAGGACGCGAACCAGCAGGGCAGGGAGAGGCCGAACATCAGCAGCAGCGGCGCGCCGACGCGGTAGAACGTAACGCCGAGCAGCCAGAGCGCCACCGTGAAAAGCAGCATGCCCAGCGTACGCGGAAAGCAGGCGACCATGAGCATGAAGGCGTTTTTGAGCGTTCCGCGCAGGCTGTTTTCATAGCGGGCGAGCAGGCCGAAGGCATAGTGCAGCGCCGCAAGCCAGATGAGCGCGAGGGCGAGGATGCCGACGCGCATCGCGGGGATCGTAGCCTCCGCCGCGAGCAGGTCGAGCCAGAGCAGCAGCCCCGCCGCCAGAAAGAGCAGCCAGAGCAGCGTCGCTTTCTTAAAATTCGCGCGGAACGCGCGCAGGAAGCCCCGGACGATCGCGCCCTCCTCCATGCGCACGATGCGGATGCACTGGTCGAAGAGCGCCGTGAGGGACGCTCCCGCCGTCACCACCGGCAGCGCGCACACGAGCGCCAGCAGGTTCAGCACGATCAGATCCGCCGCGAGGGAGAGCGTCTTCATGACGGGGTTGTCCATATCAAAAAACCATTTCATTTCCGCGTTCCTTTCATCGAAAGGGGGATGTGAAAAACTGCGTTTTTCACATCCCCGGTCGATCAGCCCTTGACGGCGCCGGAGGCGACGCCCTCGACGATGTAGCGCTGGAGGAAGATGTACAGGATCAGAATCGGCAGCATGGCCAGCAGCAGCGCCGCCATGATGAGGCCGATGTCCGTCGAGTAGGTTCCGTAGAAGGCCTGCGTCGCGATGGGGATCGTGTACAGGTTCTTCTTGGTCAGCACCAGGCTCGGCAGGAGGTAGTCGTTCCAGTAGGCCATGGCGTTGATGATGCCGACGGTGGCGATGGTGGGCTTGAGCAGGGGGAAGACCACCCTCCACCAGGTCTGCCAGCGGGTGCAGCCGTCGATCGTGGCGGCCTCCTCAAGGGCAAGCGGGATGTTGGTCTTGATCGCCCCGTGGAACATGAACATCGCCATCGACAC
>CAJOFI010000260.1 GCA_905233595.1 uncultured Oscillospiraceae bacterium
CCGTTATACTTGCACTTCTCCCCCAGCAGGCAGGCGCTGATGAGCAGCGTCTTCATGCGAGCCTTTCCAGCGCCTCGCGGTAAAAGCCCTCGGTGCGCGGATCGAAGCAGACCATGCGCACGCGCTCAAGCTCCGGGTGGGTGTCCAGATAATCCGCGATCGTCGAGACAGCGATCTTCGCGGCCTTCTCGAGCGGGAAGTGGTACACGCCGGTGCTGATGGAGGGGAAATCCACAGTCTTGCAGCCGTTTTCGCTCGCGAGCGTGAGGCAGGAGCGGTAGCAGGAGGCCAGCAGCTCCTCTTCCCCGTGCCCGCCGCCGCGCCAGACGGGGCCGGGGGTGTGGATGACGTACTTTGCCGGGAGGCGGTAGCCCTTCGTGAGCTTGGCCTTGCCGGTCTCGCAGCCGTGCAGCGTCCGGCACTCGGCCAGCAGCTCCGGCCCCGCCGCGCGGTGGATCGCGCCGTCCACCCCGCCGCCGCCCAGCAGGGAGCAGTTGGCGGCGTTGACGATGGCGTCCACACGGCTCTGGGTGATGTCGCCCCGGATGATCTCGACGCGGCTCATGCGCAAATCACCTGCACCTTTCCCTCGGCGGCGGAGAGCGCGATCTGCGTCACGCCCGCGCCGCGCTTTTCGATCATCGCCGCAGCAACCTCGTCCTCGATCTCCTTCTGAATGAGCCTGCGCAGGTTGCGCGCGCCGTAGGTGACGGAGTAGCCCTTCTGCACGAGGTAGTCGATGAGGCTCTCGTCCCAGGTGAGCGTGAGCTTCTTCTCCGCGAGAACGTCCTTGACCTCGCCCAGCATGAGCGCGGCGATGCCGCGGAAGTTCTCCTCCGTGAGCTGGTTAAAGCAGACGACCTCATCCACGCGGTTGATAAACTCCGGGCGCAGAAATTCGCCCAGCGCCTTCATGGCGCGCTCGCGGCTCATATCGCTGAGCGTGCCGCCGAAGCCGACGCTGCCGACCTTGTTGTTCGAGCCGGCGTTCGTGGTCATGATGATGATGGTGTTTTCAAAGTTCACCGTGCGCCCCTGCGCGTCGGTGATGCGCCCGTCGTCGAGGATCTGCAGCAGGATGTTCATCACGTCCGGGTGCGCCTTCTCGATCTCGTCAAAGAGCACGACGGAATAGGGCTTGCGGCGGATCTTCTCGGTGAGCTGCCCGGCCTCGTCATAGCCTTCGGACATATCGAGGCGGATCAGGCTCTCGGGCGAATCGAACATATCCGCGGCGAGGCGCTTGACCAGCTCGGTCTTGCCGACGCCGGTGCCGCCGACGAAGATGAAGGACACGGGCTTGCGCTTGACCTTGAGCCCCACGCGGCTGCGGCGGATGGCGGCGCAGACGGCGTTGACCGCCTCGTCCTGCCCGACGATGTGCGCCTTGAGCCGCTCGTCGAGCTTCGCCAGGCGCTCGAGCTCATCCTCCTTGATGGAGCTTGCGGGGATCTTCGTCCAGAGCTCGATGATGCGCGCGAGGTTATCCACCGTGAGCTTCGGCCGCCCGGCGGCGCTGAGGGCGCTCAGCTCCTGCTCAAGCTGGATCTCCTTGCTTCTGAGCGCGGCGATGCGGGCATAGCGCTCGTCGAGGCGCTCGGGGTCTGTCTCCTTGCTGTCGCTCATGAGCGCCTCGCGCTCGAAGCGGACGTTCTCCAGATCGCGCTCGGCGAGCATTTTGCGCTTGATACCCTCGTCCTTGAGGTTCACGTCCGAGCAGGCCTCGTCGATGAGGTCGATGGCCTTGTCGGGCAGGAAGCGGTCGGTGATGTAGCGCTCGGAGAGGACGACGGCCTCGCGGCACATCTCCTCGGAGATCGCGACGCCGTGGTAGTCCTCGTAATAGTGGGCGATGCCCCGCAGGATCTTCACACTGTCCTCGATGGAGGGCTCCCCGACCGTGACGGGCTGGAAGCGGCGCTCGAGCGCGGAATCCTTTTCGATGTGCTTGCGGTACTCGGTGAAGGTGGTGGCGCCGATGACCTGGATCTCGCCCCGGGAGAGGGCGGGCTTCAGGATGTTGGCGGCGTTCATGCTGCCCTCGGCGTCGCCCGCGCCGACGATGTTGTGCACCTCGTCGATGACGAGGATGATGTTGCCCTCCTTGCGAATCTCCTCGATGAGCCCCTTCATGCGGCTCTCGAACTGGCCGCGAAACTGCGTCCCGGCGACGAGCGCGGTCAGATCGAGCAGAAAGACCTGCTTGTTCTGCAGCTTGTAGGGGACGCTGCCCATCGCGAT
>CAJOFI010000261.1 GCA_905233595.1 uncultured Oscillospiraceae bacterium
AGTCTCGCTCGCAAGCTCGCTCGACAGCTCCCCCGGAGGGGGAGCCAAGCTCAATTGGTCACGTTTTTACAAATTGTTAACTCATGCGTTTGTCGTGAATTTAATACGATCCCCGGCGAATGCGTTTTCGCCGGAGATTGTTCTGATCTTTTAGCCGATCCCGGCGGGCTGCCGAGGGCGTCAGCCCCTACAGGTGCGGGAGCCACTATTATAATTCGTCCCCGAAGGGGACACCGCAATTATTCACTATTCACTGTCCCCGCGTCCCCCGCCAATCAATGATCGGCGCTACGGCCACTGACCACTATTCACCCATCTGCCTCACAGGGCAAGCTCGATGGTGCCGGAGGCGCTCGTGACCTGGATGGAGGCGGGGTCGATGTAGAAGCCCGCCCAGACCTTGGACTCCGGCTGCACCGCCGCCCAGCCGTTGAAGAAGGCGTTGGAATAGCCCACGCGGGCGTTGTAGTCCGTCCCGAAGGCGCTCCTGGGCAGGGCGGCGCGGTCGAAGACGGCGGACTTCTCGGCGTGACCGGCGTAGAGCTTGTCGTCCGTGTGCTGGTAGGTGTAGTGCACGGTGTCGATGTTCAGCGTCTCGGCGTAGATGTCAAAGGCCACCTCAAAGCGCACACTGTACGCCCCGTCGGGGTTCAAGTAGGGCAGATACTCGTCGCGCAGCACGACGCAGTAGTTCTGGCAGACCTGGGAGATGACCTCGCTGCTCGTGACGATGTAGAGCGGGATCTCCGCCACCTCGAAATACTGCTGCCAGTTGTCCGCCGTGATCGCGTAGCTGCGGTAGCTGCGCTGCATCTGCACGGGCTCCACGGTCTGGGCTGCCTCGACGGGCGCGGCGCTGATCGGCGCCTGCGTCTTCCCGCAGGCGCCGAGCGCGAGGGACAGGGCAAGCGCAAGTACGATTGCTTTTTTCATAGACATACGCGGCTCCTAGTTGGGCATCTCTAAAAACTCCCGCCCGGCGCTGCGCCGGATCTTTTGCCCCAGCTTTTTGTGCAAAAAACTTGAAATACACAAAGTATTCCTGCGTTTTTTCGAGTTTTTAGAGCTGCCCATTTTTCCCTATTATACCGCCGAATGACCCGCGCGTCTACTCAAAACTCAAAACTCAAAGCTCAAATCTTTTTTGGTAAAGCTTCACCACGCCGCATTTCCAGCACAGCAGCAGCGCGAGGGCGGAGCCGACGGCGGTTTGCAGTACCTGGAAGGGGAACTTCGCCACGGCGTAGGCCGGGGTGCTGTAAACGAAGGCGCGGCCGAGCGTGTAGCCCGTGAAGGTCACAACCCAGCCGACGAGCGCCCCCGCGACGGATGCGGGCACCGGGCGGCTCTTCATCCAGCGGTGGACGAAGAGGGAGATCAGCAGCGCCTGCAAGCCGTGCACCGCGAGGGAGACGAACATCGGCGTGGGATAGAAGATCAGATCGCCGAGAAACGCGCCGACGCCGCCCACCAGGAAGGCGTAAAAGGGCTCGAGCAGTATGGCGGCGGTGACGATGATGACGTCGTTCAAATACATGTGCCCGCCGGGGACGGGAACGGAGAGGACGCTCGTGCTCATGATGACGTTCATCGCCATCAGCACCGCGGCGACCGTGAGCTTGCGGACGGAAAGAGAGGACTCCTTCACGGCGCACACCTCCTTGACAATTTCTGTAATGCTATTATAATAGTGAACTGACCTTATGCATATTGCCAGTTTGCATCTTTTTTATAAGGCCAGAGGAGATGCCATGCAGCTTTTGATCGACCGGGGCAGCGCCGTGCCCGCCTATGAGCAGCTCTATGAGCAGCTTCGCGCCGCCATCGTCTCCGGGGCGCTCAGACAGGGGGAGCGCCTGCCCTCCAAGCGCGGTCTCGCCGGGGAGACGGGGCTGAGCCTCATCACGGTGGAGCACGCGCTGAACCTCCTGTGCGACGAGGGCTATGCCGAGGCGAGGGCGCGCAGCGGGGTCTACGTTGGCTCTGCGGGCGGCGAGGCGCCGCCGCTGCCGCGCCGCGCGGCGCTGGAGGATATGAGCATCGGGGACGATGCGCCCGAGGACTTCCCCTTCACGGTCTGGAGCCGCACGAT
>CAJOFI010000262.1 GCA_905233595.1 uncultured Oscillospiraceae bacterium
CATAAACCCCGCTTTCGTGGCGTTTGCGGTTCAAGCCACTTGACCTGAAAAGCACCGCATAACTGCAAAAACACAATCACGAAGTCCACGGCGCAAAGTATAGCAAAATCTCCGCCGTCTGTGCAAGCAGAAAATGGGATTTTTCTTTGAGGGGGGTGGGAATACTTTTTGACGCCTGACGTCTGAGTCTTGCTGTTCTGCCCGTTCGCAATCTGCCACAGGCAGACTTCTTTTTTTTCAATCTTTACACTTGCGGACGCGCCGTGCTTATGGTAAAATACGGGTCTATGAAACATAGTCCCGTCAGAAGGGCGGCCGTAGGCCCCCGTTCCTCCGCCGAGATCGCGGCGGAGATGTCCACCCTCGGAGCGATGCTCCCAGGCAGCATCCGGAAGACCTTCCGGACCTACAAAACGAAGAAGCGGGGCGTCGTCCGCGTCGAGGCGCAGCCCATCTACACGACATGGGACCCCGTGAAGAAGAGACAGGTCTCGCGGCACGTCCCGAAGGAGTGCTTCGAGGAGATCAGGGCCATGACCCTGAACTACGCGAGGTGCCGAGAGCTGCAGAGGGAGTTCGACGCGGCGCTCGTAAGGGAGAACATGCCGCCAGCCGGCCGCGCCTCAAAAAAAAACGGTGTCGCCGAGGTTCGCCCACGCGGCAAAGCTGATGGCGCGGTTCGCCGCAGGCGAGTTCCCGCTCGGCGAGCTTGACGCCAGGCTAAAGGAGGCCGTGCATGCCGACGGCCGCGACACGCTCGCCCAAGCCTACTCCGCGGAGTCGGAGGCCCGGTCGGGCGGGGGCAGGCGACGCACGGCCAGCACGGTGACGGCGATGGGACGGGTGCGGTTCGCCTACCGCTATTCGGACGGGCGCGGTGCCGACGAGGCACTCCCCGAGCTGACAGGCGGCGGGGATTCCCCGCTGCGCGCCACGGACGCGGCGCGCAGCCTCATCGTAGAGACCGTGGCGCGTCTGGACTCGGTGGCGGAGGGCTGCGCGTTCCTCGCGAAGACGGCGGACGTGAAGGTGTCCGAGACCAGCGCGCTCAAGGTCGTCCGGCACGCAGGCGCCGAGACGAGGAAGCTGTGGCGCGGCGGACACTTCCGCAGCGCGGCGGACAGGGCCGTCGCGCTGCTGGCGCAGCTCGAGGAGGACGGCAGGATCGGCAGCGGCGGCGCCGCCACCCCGAGGGCTCGCGCTACGTCGGGCTCACGGTGGCCTTCTCGGCCGACGGCGTCGGCGCCCCGTGTACGCACGCGGACACGGCGGGGATCAAGGGCAAGAACGGCGAAGAGGCCGGGACGAGGGAAAGCAAGCTGCTGACCGCGACGTTCTACGACAGGGTGGACAAGAAGGGACGCCCCATCGTGAACGAGGGGTGCATCGTCTACTACTCCAGCACGAAGCCGTCGGACGAGTTCATCTCCGAGGTGAACGCGCTCGTGAATGAAATGGGCTACACGCGGATACAGAGGGTGCAGTTCATATCCGACGGAGCGGCATGGCTCGAGAAGTTGGCGAAGCAGGTGTTCGCCGACGGCAAGGTCCTGCGCGTCATTGACTTCTACCACGCCTGCGAATACCTCGGACTGGTCGTCAGGGAACTGTCGGGGGACGCCGCGTGGAAGGCCGACTTCGCCAAGCTCAAGAAGCTCATGAAGGCAAAGGGCGGGCGCGCGGCCATCGCCGAACTCGAGCGGATGTTCGGCGCACCGTCCGTCGCCGACCTGGACGGCGACGCGGCGAAGGCCCTTGCGTACCTCAGGAACAGGCTGCAGCACATGGAGTACGGTACGTACAGGGAGGACGGCTACTACATCGGGTCGGGCACCGTGGAGTCGGCGTGCAAGTCCGTCGTCGCGGCACGCTGCAAGCTCGCGGGCATGCACTGGCGCCTGGCCACGGTCGACGCAATCACGATCCTAAGGGCGACATTGCGCTCTCGGCTCCCGATTGCGGCATGATCACGGGACAAAAATTTTTCGCACCCCTGATGTTGTTCTGGTGTT
>CAJOFI010000263.1 GCA_905233595.1 uncultured Oscillospiraceae bacterium
CTTCCTGTCGCTGAAATCGTAGAGCTTCTTGGGGACGAAGCGGGTGTCGCGCGCAAGCTCCTTGTCGGCGATGAAGCGCTTGACCTCGTCGATGGCGACATTGCCGCCGCCCACGACCACGACCCTGCGCCCGAGGTGGGGACACGCGCCGCTGTTGACCCGGCGCAGGAAGTCGATGCCGCCCCAGACGCCCTTGAGCTCCTCGCCCGGAATACCGAGGGAGGCGGACTTCTGCGCGCCGACGGCGAGATAGATCGCGTCAAAGCCCTGCTCGCGAAGCTGCCGGATCGTCACGTCTTTCCCGATCTCCACACCGCAGCGGAAGAGCACGCCCAGCTCCTTGAGCACGTCGATCTCCGCGTCAAGCACGTTGCGCTCGAGACGGAAGGAGGGGATGCCGTAGCGCAGCATGCCGCCGGGCAGCTCGTTTTTGTCGAAGACGGTGACCTTGTAGTTGTCGCTCGCGAGGAAGTAGGCGCAGCTCAGACCCGCGGGGCCTGCGCCGATGACGGCGATCTTCCTGTCGCTGAAATCGTAGAGCTTCTTGGGGACGAAGCGGGTGTCGCGCGCAAGCTCCTTGTCGGCGATGAAGCGCTTGACCTCGTCGATGGCGACAGACCTCCTCGCACTTGCGGTTGCAGATGCGGCCGCAGACGGCGGGCAGGGGATTTTCCTTTTTGATGAGCTCGAGCGCCTCAAGGTAGCGCCCCTGGGCAGCGAGCTTTAAGTAGCCCTGCACGGCGATGTGCGCGGGACACGCGGTTTTGCAGGGGGAGGTGCCCTCGGGGGCGACGTACTCGCGGTTCGTGCGGTGCTCCGGGTTCCAGTGCTCCGGCGTCCACTCGATGTCGTCCGGCAGCTCGTGGGGCTTGTGCTCGATGGGCGTGACGGCGCAGAGCTTCTGCCCCATCTGAATGGCGTTGTTGGCGCAGCGGTCGGTGCACTGGCCGCAGGCGACGCACTTCTCGTGGTCGATCTCGGCGACGTAGTTGCTCTTGGAGGCCGAGGGTGTGTTGTAATACTGCGTCATGCCCAGGGCAAGGCAGCTCTCGGGCATGCAGTTGCAGATGGCGAAGGTCTCGCCCTGATGGAGCGTCGTGATCTGGTGGACGCAGCCGCGCTCGTCGCACTTCTGAATGAGCGCCTTGGCCTCGGCCACGGTGCAGGGGCGGCCCTTGCCGGTGCGGTTGAACATATCGCCGACGTGCCCCATGAAGATGCACAGCCCCTCGTCCATGTCGCCGCTGCCCTCGCCCATGAGCTTGCGCACACGGCGGCACTGGCAGGGCGTGATGCTCAGGTGCCCTTCGTTTTCCTCAATGTACTTGCTGCAGCGCTCGTTGTCGATCTTCTGCGCGTCGGCGGGGATGGCGCTCTCAATGGGGATGACGCGCATGATGCCCGCGCCCATCGGGGTGTTCGGCGCGTGCTCGATCTGGCTGGTGGTGGCGTGCTGGTGGAAGGCGTAAGCGATCTCGGGGTGCTTGAGGCAGAACTTCTCGTTGATGAGCAGGAACTCAAACACGCCCGGGGTGTAGGGCGGCAGCAGGTAGATTTCCAGGTTCACAACCGGCACCACGACCTGTACCACGAGGCCGATGTCGAAGCACTCATGCAGCACCTCGCGGGTGCCGGGCTTCATGCTCGTCAAGGCCAGCATCACGCTGATCTGCTCGTCGGTGATCCATTTCTCGAATACGCGGTACTCCGCGCAGTCGGGCGTGATCTTATAATGTCCGTCGTTGATTTTTTCGCATAGTCTGATCAGATTCTCTCTCACTTCCATAGCGTTTTCCTCCTCTTTATTCGTTCGGGTTTGCGCGCACGACCTTGCCGATGTTCCAGAGGCCGTCTGCGAGCCGCAGTCCATGCACATGGCGTACCAGCACCAGCCGTTCTCCTCCTCGAGAAGCCCCGCCCCGCCGCAGAAGGGGCAGTCCTGCAAAATCAGTTCTTCGTGTATGTTCAAATCGGTTTCCTCCTGATGATAAGGATAAATCCATTATAACATCTTCCCGGGAAATACTCAATCACCGTTTTTGCTTTTTATACGGGGCAACGCTTGTATTTTCTCCCCGCGCGCGGTATACTTTCCGTAAATCTGACACTTGGAGGCAAGAATGGCTGCTGTTCGATCCTTCCTGCGGCGCGAGCCGGTGCTGCTCATCGCGGCGCTGGCGGCGCTCCTGAGCTGCTTCTTCGTTCTGCCGGACGCGGGCTATCTCGGATATTTCGACCTGCGCACGCTCGCGCTGCTCTACGGCCTTATGACCGTGGTGGCGGGGCTACGGCAGGCGGGGCTCTTCGCCCACCTCGCGCATAAGCTCTGCGAGCGCGTGAAGAGCGTGCGCGCCATCGGGCTGCTGCTCGTGCTGCTGAGCTTCTTCTCGGCGATGTTCATCACGAACGATGTGGCGCTGCTGACCTTCGTCCCCTTCGCGGTGGTGGTGCTGGGCATGGCCGATCACCGGGCGGAGCTTGCGCGCGTCGTCGTGCTGCAAACCGTGGCGGCGAACCTCGGCAGCATGCTCACCCCGGTGGGGAACCCGCAGAACCTCTATCTCTATACCTATTATAATTTTAGCATGGCGGATTTTCTGTGCACGACGCTCCCGGTCTGGCT
>CAJOFI010000264.1 GCA_905233595.1 uncultured Oscillospiraceae bacterium
AGGCGGACGACCCAGGTCTTGAACCCGAAGAGCGCCGCGAAGGGCAGCATCAGATAGGTCTCCAGCGCGTTCATGCCGCTGCCCCAGGCCGTCAGATAGACCGGGAATCGCCAGCCGGCCGTGTCCATCCCGTCGCGCAGGAGGCAAAGGGCCTCGTAGCCCGCGAAGGCTTCGTCCTGGTTGATGCCCTCCGGCACCGCGCCGAAGCGCCAGAGCCGCACCGCCGCGCCCAGCAGGAAAACGCCCCAGAAGCAGAGGCGGCGTTTGCTGCGCTCGCTCATCGGTCGAGCGTCCAGTGCCGCGCAAAGGCGTTGACCGACGTGCGCTTCTCCACGATCCTTTGCAGCATGCCCTCCGGCTCGACGATGGCCTGCCCGTTGAGGCGCGCGATGCCCAGCCCGAAGAGCGCGGGGCAGAGCGGTACCGTGGGGCCGGTGAGGATCGTGAGCGCGTTTCGCGAAAGCTCCAGCACGCGCGGCATGGTCTTGTTGACGGAGGCCGAGCCCGTGATCACCACCACGTCGCACTGCGGCAGCAGGTAATGACGTAGTATGCCTTCGTCTGGGCGAGAAGCTCCTCCGTGATGCCGCTGTGGCGGATGAGGTGCCCGACGAAGCCGACGGTCTTGCCGCGCAGGTCGATGCCCTCGAGGGCGCTTGCGCTCTCGTAGCAGCCCAGACGCTCCGCGTTTTCGGCGCGGTTGCAGCAGGCGTTGATGACCGCCATGCCCTCGCTCGCCTCCTCCATGTTCCAGGAGAGCACTGCGCGCGCAGCCTCCCGCGCGGGAAGGCCGAGCAGCGTGTCATAGAGGCGGGGAAAGCTCTCCCCCTCGGTGTGCATCGCGACGCCGGCCTGCCCGTCGGAGAGCACCGCCGCCGTCCAGGAGATCCCGCGCACGATACGCGCGACCGTGGCTTCCGTCTTGATGCTGTCGAGCAGAAGCGTATAATATGCCTTGTAGTCCATCATTTCTCCTCAAAAAGGGGGGCTGTGAAAAACGCAATTTTTTCACAGCCCCCGATCTTCATTTCTTTCTCGTATCGTGCGCGGCCTTGAAGTCCGGCTCGGTGCCGTTCATCAGGCGCTTGAGATTGCTGCGGTGCTGGAAGACGGCGAGGCACATCGCGCCGACGGCGAGCACGACCGCGAGCAGCGCCGAGGACACGGCGATCGCCACCGCCGCCGCCACAGAGCCGCAGGAGACCTTCTTCGTCAGCAGCGCGACGATAAGAAAGACCCCGATGATGATAAGGAAGACGCGCCAGTCGATCGCGAGGCCGAGCGCCGCGCCGACGGAGATGCCCTTGCCGCCCTTGAACTCATGGAAGACCGGGAAACAGTGCCCCAGCATGCAGCACACGCCGCCCACGCAGAGCCCCCAGTCGCCCAGCAGCCGCCAGCCCAGCCAGACGGCGAGGCCGGTCTTCGCCATGTCGCACACAAGCGTCAGCACCCCGGCGCCCCAGCCGTAGACCCGCGCCATGTTGGTCGCGCCCGCGTTGCCGCTGCCCTTGCTGCGCACGTCCCCGCCCCAGGCCGTCCGGGACAGGAGGATGGAGGACGAGAGCGAGCCGAGCAGATAGCCGAGAACGATTACAATCAAAAATTTCAGGATGTTCATCACACATCACCTGCTTACAAGAACTGATTATCTTATTATAATCCTCAGTCCTTCTCTTTGCAAGCGATTTGCTTGACACTTTTCAGATTATTTCGGAACAGTTCCTTATTCACTTTTTCACAGCTCCGGGTACAGCGGGAAGCGGCGGGTCATTTCGATGACCTGCTCGCGCACGGCGGGGACGGCGCTCTCGCCCTCGTCGATGAGGCGGGCGATATAGGCGCCGATCTCGCGCATCTCCGCTTCCCGGAGACCGCGGCTCGTGACGGCGGGGCTTCCGAAGCGCATGCCGGAGGTGAGCCTGACCGATTGGGTGTCGAAGGGGATGGTGTTCTTGTTCGCGGTGATGTTCGCCGCGTCGAGCAGCTCCTGCACCTCGGCGCCGGTCTTGCCCCGGCTCATCACGTCGGCGAGCATGAGGT